>JBAWCX010000691.1:0-8593 GCA_049590495.1 Binatus sp. (SeqCode) | reverse complement strand
CCTGGAAGATACTTGGCAGGTCGTCAGCCGTCGCATGTATGTTCATGTCCATGATGATTCCGCCTCCGCTTTTAGGCTCTCCCATCGAGACCCATCAGCCAAAGCAAGAGCTTTGCCAATAAAAATTTGAGTAAAAAGGCGGTAATTCAACAGAGCACTTCAAGGAGTCTGGCTGGAACCGGCAAATTTTTCATGGTCAGAGTAAAATCTTCAAAGTCGGGACTCTTTCGAACACACGCTCAGTCTCGATTCACTGGAAAGCTCGGGCGGCGACCAAAGCGTCCGCGAGTTCAGGGATGAACTATTCAGCCTGACGGACGCAGACTTTCTGTGCTACCCATACGGTATGGTCAATCACAACCCTACTCGCCAGCCTCGCCCGAGACCGTTGCGACGCCGCGCCCGTCTCCGGAAAAAAACCAATTTTGACGGAACGAATCTACCGATGGTAGCAGCGCCATCTCAAGACCCCCACATATGGTATGAACTCCCCACGTTACCACGATCCGGTTCCCCTTCCCGCAGCGGGAAGGGGTTAGGGGTTAGGTTCCTGGGAGTCTCCAGCCTCGCGGATTCTCGAGAAATATCTCTTTGAGCAGTGCAAGTTCCCCCATTTTGCGCAACACTAACCGCGCGCAAACGGACTGACCCTCATGAATAAGAAAAATCCTGAGATCTGGATGATCACCTTCCCGATCCCCGGCGCCTTCGCGCAGATGGCCCGAATGGTTGAAGAAAGCGGCTTCGATGGAATCGGTATTGTCGACACTCAGAATCTCGCCGCGGACCCTTACTCCGAATTGTGCCTCGCTGCCCATGCGACCAAGCACCTGAAGCTGCGGACTGCTGTTACCAACCCGGTGACTCGTCATCCTGCCGTGACCGCTTCCGCGATCGCGACCGTACAGGCCGAGTCCGGTGGACGTGCGGTGCTGGGAATCGGGCGAGGTGATTCCGCAGTCGCCAAGATTGGCGAGCGAGCGCCGTCGAGCAAAGATTTCGCGCGCTACATTTCGCAAGTGCAGGGATTTCTCCGTGGCGAGGAGGTCACACTCGACAACGGATACCGGAGCCGCAACGAGTGGATCGCGCGCGGAGGTCTGCCCAAGGTACCCGTCGACGTCGCCGCAACCGGCCCCCGCGTGATCGAGGTGGGAGCCAGGCTGGCCGAGTCAGTAACGTTTGCGGTCGGCGCCGACCCTGACCGGCTTGCATGGGCCGCCGGCCACGCGCGACAGGCTCGCAAGCAGGCCGGACTGGATCCTTCGACGCTGAAGCTCGGCGCATTTCTGAATGTGGTAGTGCATCCCGATTTTGCCCGCGCGCGTGCGATGTCGCGCGGAACCGTCGGGACGATCGCCCACTTCTCCGGGATGTCTCGCGATGCGGCCGCGGGGATGCGCCCGGACGATCGCGCGGTGGTGCAGAAAGTCGGTGAAACGTACGATATGTCGCGGCATGCCCGAGGAGACGCCGGCCATGCCCAATACCTCGATGACGCATTCGTCGATCGGTTCGCCATCGCTGGACCTCCCGCTCACTGCGTGAAGCGCTTCGAGGCGATTCTCAAACTAGGTCTCGATCATTTGATAATCGTTGGGCCTGGAGCAGATGTCGCGCCCTCCGACGCAATGCAATCACTCGGATTGTTCAGGGCGGACGTTTTGCCAGTCCTGAAGTCAGCCAGGCTATCTAGCTAGGATCGACGCAATGGAGCATTGCCAATGAGCTTGCGGGTTGATTTGTTCTGGTCGTTCAGGAGCCCTTACTCATACCTGGCAGTGCCGCGCGTGGTAGCTCTCGCGGCTGAGTATGACCTGGAATTTCGTGTGCGACCGGTCTATCCGCTGGCAGTTCGTGACGCCAGTTTCTTCCAGCGCGTCGATCCTTTGTTCGGCCTATACCTCATACGGGACACCGCGAGAATTGCCGAGTATCTGAAACTACCATACGGCTGGCCACGCCCCGATCCGGTAGTGGTGGATCAAAATCAAAAGGCCGCCCCTCATCAGCCCTACATCCATCGGCTCACGCGGCTGGGCGTTAACGCGAGTCAAAAAGGACGCGGACTACCGTTCATCAGCGAGGTGTCGAGAATAATCTGGGGCGGAGCTATCGCGGGATGGGACCAGGGCGACCACCTGACGCGAGCCGCAGAGCGCGCGGGTCTTGACCTGGCGACGATGGATCGCGAAATCGCGGCCGACCCCGAATCCTATGAGCGTGCGATCGAACAAAACCAGGTCGATCATCGAGCAGCAGGCCACTGGGGCGTTCCGACCTTCGTCTTCGAAGGAGAACCGTTCTTTGGACAGGATCGGATCGAGCTGCTCGTCTGGCGTCTGAAGCAGCGAGGACTATCCGCGAGGACTAAGACTTCCTGACCATGTTCACGATAGCGGCTTGAGAAGCTTTTGAAAGGAGACGATACGATGGCTAGCGAATACCACGTCCACGGCATCGAACTCTCACCTTACTCGGTCAAGGTCCGTTCGTACTTTCGCTACAAGGGAATTCCGCACCGATGGATTCCGCGCAGCCTGGACGCCGACGGCGAGTATCAGAAGTTCGCCAAGCTTCCACTGGTGCCGCTGGTCGTGACGCCTAAGAATGAAGGTATCCAGGACTCCACGCCGATTATCGAGGCCGTCGACGCGCTTCATCCGGAGCCGTCGATTCACCCGGCGGATCCGGTCGCCAGGTTTGTTTCGGTGTTGCTCGAGGAGTTCGGCGACGAATGGGGCAACAAGTGGATGTTCCACTACCGATGGGCTCGCGAGGCCGATGTGCTGTCGGCCGCGGGGCGTATCGCGCGCTCGATGATGCCGACGGCGGACGAGGCGCAGCTCGCCAACGGCACAGCGATGGTTCGTGAGCGCATGGTGCCTCGAGTGTCTTTCGTCGGCTCGAATCCCATGACCGCGCCGCAAATCGAAGACTCGTTCCGCGACACGCTGGCGATCCTCGAGCCTCACCTGGCCAATCGTGAGTACCTGTTCGGCAATCGCCCCGCGTTCGGCGACTTCGCGATGTGGGGGCAGCTCTACAACGCCTGGACCGATCCGACGCCAGGCGGCCTCATCAACGCGACCACGCCAAATCTGCTCGCGTGGATACATCGCATGCTATGGCCCAGGGCCGAAGGCGACTTCGAGGCGTGGTCAAGCCTCGCTCCCACCTTGACGCCATTGCTCGAGCGCCAGGTCGGCAGACTTTTCATGCCATGGACTGTAGCCAACGCGGATGCGATCGCAAGCGGTCGAGAAGAGTTCACAGTAGAGCTGGCGGGCAAGACCTGGACCCAGAAACCGCAGAAGTATCACGCTAAGTCCCTTGGCAATCTGCGCGCGAAGTACTCTGCGTTGACTGATAAGAGTGCTATCGACACACTGCTCAAACAAACGGGATGTCTGGCAGCCCTTCGCGGATGACGAACTGAGATGCTACTTCCCGATACGAGCTATGGCGCCGCGCAGAGGAGCACTGGAAATCTGAATTATCCCGCCGAACGGGCGGTCCAGCTCCATGATCATGAAGATCGCGCCTGAAACCGAAAGCGCGCACAGGAACAAGGTAGCGATAACAGTCGCATTCGGAGGCGCAAACAGTCCAAAGCTGAGGAAGATGATAGTTACCCAGAAAATCAGCAATACGAGGAAAGGCATAGGAATCGAGCGGCCACCCTGCTCGAGCAGCAACAATCGCGTCTGTCCAATATCGATGCTGGTCTTCAAGGCCTGGGCTTGAAGCGCGCGCTGAACATCGTTCTGCGGAGAAAGTTCCTGGATCTTGTCAAAAAAGGCTTCGCCCGCGGGTGTCAGCGCCTCGGACGCCTTGGATTCAGCACCCTTCTCGGGCCAGATCCTATCGGCTATGCCGGCGGCTGAGCTAACGACCAATTGGCGCGCTTCCTTCGTCTCGGGGCCGTAGTGGGCCAGCAAACGATCGAGCAGGATGATGTTGGCGGACATTTGGGTGATTTCGTTTCTCTGCGCGTCGTAGGAACTCTTTGCCGAGCTGATCAACAGTGCAAGTACAAGTGCAGACATCGTAGAGGTCAGCGCCACCCCAAGCTTGATTACGTCCTTGGACTCCGTGCTCAGATGGTTCTCGGGAAGAATCCTGCGAAGTGCGATTCCGAGCATCGCGCCTCCAAAGACACAAGTCAGGACGATCCAGCCAATGGCCATCGGGCTCACGAGTACGTCCTCACGATCGGTCATCCTTATCGGTATTCCGGACCTTAGGTTCAACCTGAGGGCTTGCAGACTGGGTCATCTGCATTCCCACCAGCCTGGCTACCAGGATCGCGAGATAGAACTGTCCGGTGATGCCCTCGGCCACGGCGGCATAGCGGGCCTGTAGAGTTATCGGGGTTATGTCGCCAAATCCGATAGTTGAGAGAGTAGTCAGACTAAAATAGCCGAAAACTGGGAAGATGTGTTGAAAGTGGGTCGACTGGATGGAGCCGGCTGCTACGATACCAGCAAAAGATTCCGGATGCCGCTGGAATATGATTGCGTACAGAAGAGCCCAGCAAAAACCCATTAGCAGGTACACCGACACCGCCATGCAAATGGTTTCTCCGGTCACCTCTCGCTGCCGCAGAACGCTGCGTAACTGGCTGGCCGTGACAAATGCGACGAATAGCAGCCAACAGAAAGTACCGATCAAGTCAAGCGTCGGGCCGGGCGCAACGATGGTCACTATTCGTTCTGTTCCGGCTGCGGCCGCTAGTATCCAACCCAATAATCGGCGGTGCTTCGCCTGGGTCAGAAGCACACCTCTTTCACCGACCAACTCATCGACATTGATGTTGTACAGCGCCACCAGCAGGAGAAAAACCAGCGCAATACTGAATAGTATGAAGCCGGCTCCGGTGTCGCCGATGACTGCGCGCACCACGAACGCAGTGATGAGTGCCAAGAGCAGTGCACTATGCCGGTGCGGGGCGAATCGAGTATGGACTTCCTTTAGAAGTTGGCCGAGAAACCTGGTCTCGACTGACGTCTTTGCTCGGGCTCCCATCGTTGCGAGGCCTACTCGTCCACTTCTTGCCAGGTCTTGTCGGGATTGTATCCGGCTATCGCGCTCGCCAACTTGACGGTGTCGGCTCCAAGGTCCTTTTGAACGATGACTCCATCCTGGTTGATCATGAATGTCATCACTCCTGAAGCGCGATACTCGGCGGGATAGGCCAGGAACGCGAATCCATTCGTCATTTTGCCGTCAACAAGGTAATCCTTGGCGCCGCCCGGGGCGTTCCGTCCTTGCTTTGTCAGCACTTTGTAGAAGTACCCATGAAACGCGACAGGATTTCCACCGCTATCCTTCCTGTAGCCTTCGGCCGCGGCGGTGGCGACGAGTGGCCCGATAGGACTCTCGGGTTGTCCTTCGGCGGCTTCCCAATACAGTCCGTCGTGCTTACCGGTATCGCTCAGGATTTTTCGAGCGAACTGACCCGCACTCTCGCCATCGTGCGCATCGCCGGCGTACTCCGATTGAGCGTCAGCCAGGTCCTCGAGAACCTTTATCGTGAACAGCTCGTTGCGACCTATTCGCCGGTACAGTAGCTCGTCCTTGCCGGCTGCGGTGTCGAATGCCCAGCCGCCATTTTTCTTTACGAGCGGAATTGGAGTCGGCCAGTTGTTCGCGCCGATATAAAGAATGACGCGACCCTGATCGTCGTACTCGAGGCGATGCATTTCAGTGTAGCGGCGCGCGAAGTCGTCGCGCGCGTTCTTGTCGGCGACCGGATCGCCCGATGAAAGGAGCTGGTCCGCGTCCGGACCCAATATGGAGCTCAGCGCCTTCATGTCATCGGCTTTAGTAGCTGCGACCAGCGCACTTACCGCGGTGTCCGGTGACGCAAACACTTGCTGTGTGGCCGTATCATCCGCGGACGCGAGACGCAGAAAGAACGGGCATGCAAGGAGAAGAGCCGATAGGACGAGCGAGGCCCCAACTCTCGAATAGTTGAAACAATTAAACATAGACCTTTTCCCCGTCGCGTCTGCACGGTGCAAGTTGCTGTCGAGGCATTCCTTAGTCATTTGATTCAGCATCATTGGAATTCCTCATCGGCTCTTTTTTCCGCCACCGCGATTCCCGCCACCTCCGCCTCCGCCGCGATTCCCGCCACCTCCGCCGCCACCGCCAGCGCCGCCGCGGTTGGCATTGCCGCCTCCTCCACGGTTCCCCCCGCCGCCAGCGGGTCTCTGATTTCCCTTGACACTGGCTTGTCCGCGGTCGCTCGCAGCCCGAGTATTTCCACCGGGCTCATAGCCACCTAAGGCGCTGTTGCGGCCGCCCGTACTGGTATTGTCTTTCGCGAAGCCGCGGGCCGGATCCGCAGCACGATTGGCGGGCTTGGCCGCGGGCCGATTTCCAGCAACGGGATTGGCCGGTCGAGTTCCAGCGACAGGATTCGCAGGTTGATTAGGTCGATTCGCAGGTTGACTAGGTCGATTCTTCCCAACCTCTTTCTTGTTCAAATTAGAGCCACCCGGATTGTTGGGCAGCGTGCTCGCCTTGGGAAAATTGGGTTTGGCGATATCGGGGTTGGCCGGCCTTGCGGTATTTTTGTCATACGGGCGCGTTGCCGGGATCGCCGGGTTGTTGGGACGATTGTATCCGCCGCCTCCGTTCGCGGGCCTGGTGGCTGGATAAGGCGCTGGTCGTGCCGGGTATCCAGGACGCGGATAGTTTCCATTGGGCGGGCGATATGCAGGCGGCCGGTAGCCGCCGCCTCCACCAGGATAACGTCCCGGGTACACATTGTTGTTAGTGACGTAGACGTTGTTGTTGTACCTGACCGAGCTGCTATGGCCGCCGCCTCCATACCAATTGCAGCCCCAGTTGTTGTTGCCATTGTTGATAAGCGACCCCAGCAAAACTCCGGCTCCGAACGATAGGACACCTGTCAGAAGCAAATCACTACCGCTGTATCCCGCCGGCGCCGGCACCGGCGCGCCGTAAGCGCTGGTAGGATTGTACTGCGGGACGTAAACCGTGTTCGGCTGCGCCGGCTGGATGATGACCGTCTGCTGCACCGAGGCTGGCGCAACGCCTTGAGCGGCGGGAGGTACGGGCTGCACTTCAACTTGCTGTTGCGCCGTGGACTTCAGCGTTCCCGCGTTAATCGCCATGTTGCGCATGACCTGGATCGCATTCATAACGTCGGCGGGCTGATTGTAGTAAGCCTCGCCCAGCGACGAGGTCCACCCCAAGCTATCGTTCATCGTTTGAAGCACGGTAGGGAACTGAGTCAGCGACTTGATACTAGGATCCCACGCTTGCTGATTCACCTGCGCGGCCAACTGATCGCCAGTCAGGTTAGGGTTTTGCTTGAGCCATCTATCCGCTTCCACCACCTGCGTCGGATAGGTCGATCCCGCCAGGATCTGCGCCACCAGTACGTCAGGATAGAGCGCGATGGGCGAGACCAGTTCCTGCAACTCTTGCGCAGTAGCGGCGCCTGCAGGAGGCCCCGGTTCAAGGTCCGCAGCGGGAGCGGGTGCAGGAGCAGCCGGCGGTGGCGCAGTCGCGGCGACGCTCGGCGGCGCCTGCGATGACGGTGCGGCGGCGGGTTGATCGTCGCCGCGCGAGCAACCCGTGACCATCGGCGACGTGGACATCAATACTGTCGCCGCGAGTATTAGCGGGATTGTTCGGCCTTTTGGCCTGGCTAGTAACTTCATTCTCGATAAACCTCGGCGTCAGTTGCAGTCATATCGTTCTTGAGATCAAATTGCCTCGAGAAAATCGCTTATGGCTTCTGCTCGGCTTCGGTGCGGATCGCCGTTGCGATGTCGGCGCTCATCTTCGCGATAGCCCGGCTATGTGCCGCCGCGAGCGCCTCAAAGTCCTGACCCTGCACCGGCTCGCGCGCCACGGTGCGTCCCGAGCGAATCTCTCCACCAGCGGCTTTACGCACTGTCCACACTGCCTCGAGCGTCGCCGCCTGACCTTGAATCGACTCGAAGCGCTGCACGTCGATCGTGACCCTGTAATCCGGCGCGAAGTTAGCAAGTTGTGCCGACGCCACGTCAGGCGTGCCGAGCAACACGACCAGGTCGCCGGCAACGGCGCGCGCGATCGCGTCATTCAGCGGCGAGACCCATCGATTGAACTCGTCAACCTCAACGCGGTTCGCCGCGACTTGCACGACGAACTCCGGCTGGTCCACCGAAGCGGGTATCGTGACCGGCCCGACCAGCACCGAAGCGCTCGTCGCAGGCGTGCCGTCTGCCGTCGCGGTCGAGGCCAGCGAGTAGAACCGCGCTGGAGCAGTGCTGCATCCTGCCGCTATTACCGCTAGCAGCGCGATCGAAATCACTTGCGCGATACGCCGTGCCATCACTTCGGCCCCCCCTTCTTGCCTTGAAGGAGCGCTTCGGGATGGCGCTCGAGATAGTCCGCGAGCACGCGCACTGATCTGGCTGCACGGCTCACCTCCTGCAGAGTGCTGCCGAGCTGCTGAATCTGCGCTGAATTCGGCTCGGTGAGATTGGTGGTGTTGTTCAGAGTGCCCCGCGCGCTCGATAAGGTACCTTGTGCACTCACCAGCGTCGTATCCAGCTCGCCGATCGCC
>JBAWCX010000690.1:0-2703 GCA_049590495.1 Binatus sp. (SeqCode) | reverse complement strand
CTGTGAGCACTACTTCTGCGCCGGCCTGATGCACTAAAAGCCGTGCCGGAGAAACGTCACGGGTCACGGGCTGATTGTTCACGGCCGCGATCACCGCACCCTCACTGACGTTGACGCCTGGCCGGAGCAGCGGCGGAGGGTTGCGCGAATCCGACGGATCGCCGCGCACGACATGCGTGATTCGCCACGCCGATGAGCTTTGTTCCCATGCGATGTCGGCGCCGAGAAAGCCGATCAGGTAGCGCGGCGATCTTCTGAAATCTCCGCCCATTGCGTAGGCGTGGCTCGAACCGAGTTCGCCCTGCATCTCCCACAGCAAATCCTCGAACTCGCCGCGGCTGCCGACTTTTTCGATCAGCGGCAGATACTGCTCATAGACCGCCTTCCAGTCGACGTCCGCCATGTCCTCGACCCAGTACTGTTCGCGCTGCATCCGCCACGCCTCGCGATACATCTGTCGCCATTCCGAGGGCGGATCGATCGAAATCCTGACCCGCGCCAGATCGATCCATCCACTCTTGACGCCGGCCGGTTCAAGCGCCACCTGCGGATCAGGCTTCTGCGAAGTCTTGATCACGCGGATACGATTGCCCGCGCGATACACGATTCGTTCGCGATCGAGGCTCAACGCGAAGCTGGTGATGCCGTCGACCCAGGTCTCGAGGGTTTTCGTCTCGAAGTCGAACACCTCGAGCCTGGCCTTCGCTTCGGGAGCCTCGCGCGGATTCAGAATTGGAAGCTCGATGCTCCCTTCAACGGGCAGCGATGTAACCAGCACCTTGCCCCTGAGCGCATCGATCTGCTCGTAAATGCCCTCCGGCACCGGGAACGGTTCGATGCGGTCCTCGATGCCGTCGAAATCGATGGTCAGGTCGGGGCGTTTGGCACCGGTTTGAGCGTCTTTTAGCTCCGACTCGAATTTTCGTCCGAAGGGCGTCGTGATGTCTTTGCACAACGTGACCGCGTATGGCCGCATTCCCTTCGGAAATCCGAGGTTGAAATGCATCTTGTCGTAAACCGGATTGAATTCGCGCGCCCCGATGAAGAACAGGTACGCGCCGTCGGGATCGAAGACCGGCGCAAAGTCGGCATGCACCGGCCGCGTGACGTTGAAGGTCGCGCCGTCTTCGATTCTGCAAATCCGGATGAGCGAGCTGCGCCGGCTGGGACACCAGTTGTACGCGATGAAGCGGCCGTCGGGCGAGAAGTTGAAGTTGATCAGGGGTGAGTGCTGGTTTCGGTCGAGAACTCGCATCGAGCGTGTCTCCAGATCGACCAGCACCAGCTCGTTGCGGACGTTGGTAAGCGCAACCTGATCGCGGCACGGCGACATCTTCATCGACACGACACGCGCGATCTCGGCGCCGCGTAGGTAGTCGGTCGCAGTCGGATCGTCCGCGCTATGGACGGCCAGCACCTCATCGCCTTCGGCGTCGTAGACACTGACCAGACGCTTGCCGTCGTGCAGCCACCTCGCGAGGCGATGACGTCCCGACGCGGGTTCGCCGATGTGGCGCACGGGTCCTTCCCAATTTCCGAGCACCGCAGTCTTGCCGCGAGCGGTCAGCGCGAGCGATTGCTCGGTTGGATGTGGTGCGTACGACTCGAGATACCTGGCCGCGTCGATGAACTTGCGGCTTCGCTGGGTTCGCGGACTTCGATATTCAATCTCGATCTTCTGCGCGCCCTTGCCGGACGCCGGGTCGATGAGAAACAGCTCCGCGCCCGCCTGGTAAACGATCTGGCGTCCGTCAGCAGCGGCATTGCGCGCATAGAAGTCGGCGTGGTCGGTGTGACGCCTCAGGTCGTCGCCATCAGGAGTACACGAGTAGATATTTCCGATGCCTTCGTGATCCGAGATGAAGTAGATTCGCTCGCCGATCCACAAAGGCCGCGACGGGTTGCCGTCGAGCGAGATCAGACGGCGCCACTTGCCCGAGCGGTCGCGATCGATCCAGAGATCGCCCGCTGTGCCGCCTCGATATCGCTTCCAGTACGCCGCCTCGACGGCCAGCCGCGCGAGCACGGCGCCGCGTCCGTCCGGTGCGATCGAGAAATATTCAGCCGGGCCAAAATTCAACGGGACGGAATCGCCGTGATCGAACGAGACGGCGCGCAGATTGAGCGCCAGGAACGGTTGTCCCTCGAGGCTCGCGTAAATAACGTGGTTCGGCAGACTATGCTGAGCCGGTGTCCATCCGATCACACGGCATAGCTTCCCCTCATAGGTGAGCCGCCGCGCGGGTCCGCCCTTTTCGGGCATCACGGCCACTTCGGACACGCCTTCCTCGCTCGAGCTGAACGCGAGCCAGCGCCCGTCTGGAGATACTGCCGGATACGACGACGCGCCGAGCCCGCTGGTCAGCCGACGCGCGATTCCGCCGGCACTCGGGACCGACCACAAGTCGTCCTCGCTTACGAAGTACACGGTGTCGCCGCTGATCGCCGGATGGTGGTAGTAGCCACGGTCGTTCATAGATGCTCCTACGCGACTTCGTTGGGTTGTACGCTCCGGCGTTCTGCAATTCCGGTTTATATGTTATCCGGAGGTTGGTTTATATGTGCCTATTGTAACTGGAAATGCTTGGAGTTGTGTCTCGACGGTAACCGGATTTGCAAACGGAGGACATGCTGGGGTTGCGTCGGGCTGCCGAATCGCTTATTTTCGCAAGCGATGACGGCTCGGGGGAGACGGTTATTGAC
>JBAWCX010000689.1:0-8528 GCA_049590495.1 Binatus sp. (SeqCode) | reverse complement strand
GCCTCTGCCAGCGCCTGCGAAAGCACCTCGCCAGAGTGAAGCTTGTACGCGCCCGGCTTGTTCACCTGACCCAGCACGTAGAACACATGGCTGGCCGGATTGCTCACCCGCACCGTGATGTTCGCACCGTGAACATAGCGCGTGTATCGCTTCTCGAGGTCCGCTTTGAGCAGGTCCGGCGTAAGGCCCGTCGCCGGCACCCTCCCGATCAGCGGCATCGCGATCGTTCCGTCCGACGCGACGATTACCTTGCCGCTGAGTTGCGGCTCGTTCCAGACAACTATATCGAGCTCATCGTCACTGCCGATCTGGTAGGGATCAACGGTCTTCGCCACCGCGCGCGGCACCACTTTTTCCCGCACCGGCGTAGAATCAAACAAGCTGCATGCCGCCATCGACGTCGAAATTGTGAACGCGACGAAAATCATTCCGGTAAGAGCCGCACCCGCACCCGTAAAGTTGTTCGCGAACTCGATACTGCCTCTCTTCATCAAATTATTTTCCAACCGCCCCCTTGAGCGTCGTCTTGCCCCTCGCGCCTCTGGGCCGCTCGGCGACGACCGAAAGCCGTCCATAGTGTTGCGGCGCAGCCGGCTCGGCAGAGCGCGTTTCATCTCCGAGCGGACTTTGCATCCGAGTGAATTTGTGTTCGGGGGAGTCCCACGCCTTCAGTAAAAGATACTGTTTACCGCGCCGCTGAACCAGACCTTGCTCCTGCATTTCGTTCAAAAGCCGGCTTACCAGCGGTCGCGAACTCGCGATCATCTCCGCCAGATCCGCCTGCGACAGCTCCGGAATTATCAGCGTGCCGCGGTTGTCATGCACGCCGACCCGACGGCTGAGGTCGTTAAGGACGACTTCGAGTCGCTCCTGGAAAGGCAAGCCAAGAAAACTGGTCCACCAATGCAGACTGGACGACCAAAACGAATTTAACGTCTGGTAGAGTTCTATCGCCTGTTCGGGATCAAGCGAGCGAAGCACCCGTATCGCCCGCTCTCGTGTGAACAGCGCGATCGAGCACTTGGTCAGCGCCTGCGTCTCAAAAACTTTCGAGCGGCGCCCCTTGCCGTCTTCGGTATCCGCGTAACCAATTATGTCGCCCGGACCCGACAGCCGCGCCAGCACCCGCGTGCCGTTCGCCGCGTTGCAGTACACCTTGACGTAGCCCGCCAGCACGCAGCCGAACAGATCTCCCGGCGATCCTTCCAGGAACACCATCGCGCCGCGCGGGTAGCTAACCATGCTGCGCTGATCGACGAGCTCGTCCACAACGGCGCTCGGCACGCGCCAGCGGCTGAAATTTCCGCGCAGACGGGCGTAGCCTTCATCGCATCCAACGCCGTTTGCCATTACCCGTTCCTCCGTATCATAGGTGCGCCTTCATGACGCCGAAGATGTCGGTTATCTGATTGATGGTGTCACCGTAATCGACGCTCGACACGAATGCCGACCGAGAGTGCGGAGCAGACGGAAGAAAGCCGTGCATCCCGGCCGGAGCCTGCGCACCCATGTGACTCGGCGCGATTACGGTCCCCGATTCGGTCAGAAAAATCTGTTCGCCGTACTTTCCGTCCGGAAAAAATGAATGAAGCTTGATGAGATCGTCGGAGTCCAGCCATCTGCCGCCATCGACGTTCTTCAGTGCGTTGGTGACCAACTCGCGGGCGCGAGCGGTGAAGAACCAGAAACGCGCCATCGTGGAATCCAGCAGGCACAGGTAGTCGCGCGACGCCTTGATCGGAAGCGGCGCCAGCCGCGCCTGGATATCGATTGTCACCTCGGTCGGCGCCATGCCGTGATCGCCGAAGACGTGAATATCCGCCGCGCCATAGGTCTTCACCGCGATCTCGTGGATGCGCGCGAGCGCGGTGGAATATTTTTCCAGCATCCCGGCCGCGGCCTCGCGATCGTCGGCGTGCAAATGCAGAAAATAGTCGAGTCCGGCCAGGTACAGGAAATAGAATTTCGCCGCCCCGGCGCGCATATCCGCTTCGATCGATGCGAGCAGCTGGTCATCCGTTCCGTCATGGTAACAATACGTTTTGTAGGATTTACCATCTTCGTGCAACAGGTCGAAAATCGAGGTGGAACCCGGAATTCCGCCCGGCGCGTAGATGTTGCGCTTCTCGCACACGTCGAGCTTCGGCAGATAGCTCAGCGGGATGCCGTAGAGTTGAAAATAGCCGTGAAGATGATTGATTCGGCGCGCCATCGTTTTGACCGCGAAGCGCGCGTAACGGTTCTCGACCATCGCCGGCGGCATCGCGCAGATGAGCTTCAGCTTCTCGAACGGCGAGTGTCCGTTCGCGCGATGGAACAGCGAGAGCCGCCCGTGCTCCTCGGGAAATCGCCCGGTCAGAATCGACGGAATCGCGGCGGTACTGAAACCGAGCACCGAATCCAGCGGACGCCGATAGGGCGCGACCTCCTTCAGGAACGGATGCTCCTTGATCCATTCCCAGCCGAGCGCGTCCACCAATACGAAGATGCTTGCCTTCATCGGTTGGCCGGTTTCCTCACTATCGCGAGCAGGCCAGAGCCGTGGCGCGTCGGCGTGTGATTCTCGAGAAAACTAAGCGCAAGCAGAAACGGCAGCGAGGCCGCGAACACAAAAGGATTCGGCTTGCTGTCGCCCAGTACGAAAAACAGGTCGTGCGCCAGGTTGCCGAACGGACCGTACGTCCACACCGTCTTGACCGGCTCGAGTCCCACCTCGCGCGCCAGCCCGTTTATCATCTCGGGCGAGTAGCCCGGCCGCACGTGACCGATGTCCTCGGGCTTGAATCCGATTCGGCGCTCGCGCCACGCGACCAGCCGCAGATGCCGCCGCTGCGGCACCGACGGAAACGTCAACAGCAGGTACCCGCCCGGCGCCAGCGCCCGCGCCAGGTTGGCCATCGCGCCGCGATCGTCCTCGATATGCTCGAGCACGTCGGTGTTGGTGATCAGGTCGTACTGCGCCTTGTCCGACAGTTCGAGCAGGTTGCCCTTGGCGAAGGTCACATTGCGGAGCGCCAGGTTTGCCGCGGCCGTTCGGCAGCGCTCGACTCTTTCGTCGATCACGTCGATTCCATGCACTCGCCAATCCGGATGCAGCCGCGCGCAGTGCAGCGCGATATCGCCGCGGCCGGTGCCCGCATCGAGCAGCCGCACGCCGCCTTCCGGCAGGCCCAGCGCTTTGATCTCGCGAAACACGTGGTTGAGTCGAATCCGTCCCGGAATATGAATCTCGCCGATGAACCGATACGCGTTGCGGCGCATCCGCGACGGCTCGCCCGCGGCCTTCTCGATACCAAATCGCGCCGCCGCTAGTGAGCTCAATTCGATATCCCCCGTCGCAGGCCAGGCCCAAACGTGCGAGCCACTCCGAGCGGCATATGGCGCCACAGCCGGCTGATCGTCTGCAAGCTTTTGCGCTGGCGCGGCGCCGAGGCTCGCGGCGAAAGGTATAGCGTGCTCCAGTATGGCTGTACCGGAGTCGGACCCCATTGCCGCTTGAATTCAAAAATTCCCGAGCCGAATGTGGAGCGCCCGAAATCAAACGTATGGCAACCGGACTCGATGGCAAGCTGGATCGCTTTCCAGTACAGAGCGTTGGTGGCGTACACGGGACGCGCCTCGAGAGTCGCGCCGGACCACGGCAGCATCATCGAGCCGCGGAAATTCATCGCGAGCCCCGCCGCGATCACGCGGCCGCCGTTGCGAACGCGAATCAGCGAGAGCCGATCGCGCAGCCCACTTACGAGCTTGCCGAAGAATCGGCGGCCATGCGTAGGCGATCCGAGATCGCGCATGTTTTCCGAATATATCGCGCAGAAATCGGTTAACGCCGCCGGATCGGTCGCGTCACCGACGTCCACACCGAGCCCCAGCTTTTCCACTCGCTTGAGCCGATTGCGCCGCTCCGACGGCAGCCGTTGCAACTGCTCCTCGGCCGTCGACGCGAGCGCCAGATGCTGCGCGACCTTCTCCGTGCTCACTTCAAAGGGCGGCTGCATCTGCTGCAGGCTGCGGATGTGCAATCGCTTGGCGCGCAGCTTTACCGCGAGCTCGCGCGCATGACCAATCAGTTCGGCCTGCGCCGCGTCGCGGCCGGCTGAATCCAGGCAATCGGCGTGGCATACGCCGCCGTAGTCGAGATAAGGCATCGACGAGAGTTCACTGCCGTAAAGAAAGCTGCGCACGAAAATAAAAGGCGCTGCCGCCATCGCACGGCCGCGTCGATCCTGCGCGAGCAGGTAAAAGGAATCGAATCCGTACGCCGAACCGACCACCTCGCGCCATTCCCAAAGATGGCCGCTGGTCGCGTCGGCGCAATTCGCGATCAGGTCGTCCCAATCCGCGCGTCGATTCTCGCTGCAAACTACAACACTCAATCCTTCATCACCCGATTAAAGCTTTCTCGGTTCCCAAACCACCGGCACTTCGCCGGCAAAACATCGCCACAGCCCAATCGCTTGCGCGCAGTTGAGCGCAACGAACTGGTACGCGATGGTCGCTTTGCCTTCGGTGCCGCGACGACTCGCGACCATCCCGATTGCCGCGACGATCGCGAACAATATCTCCAGGCCCAGAATTGCTTGGAAGGTCCCCCCACTCTCGGCCAGCGGCACGGTCACAATTACCGCGATCGCCAGCAGAGGAGCGGTCAGCCAGCGGAGAAGCTTATGTGAACTGAGGACCAATATCGACGCCCAGCGCCGCTTCGTTATTAGTTCGGGCAGCAGGCGGAAATACACCAGCGCCGCCTGCGAGACCATTCGCACCTGCCGCGCGAATTCGCCCGCCGCCGAGAATTCCTCGAGCACAATGGCGTCGCCCGCCATCACGGCTTGCGCACCCGCGAGCGACGCGACGATCGGATGCACGAAATCGTTGATCAGCGCCGGATCCAGCGGCTTGAACAGCTCGCGGCGCATCGCATACAGCGCTCCGTCAGCTCCCGCCACCACGCCCAGCCGCGACTCGAGCCCCTTCAGCATCTGCTCGTAGCGTTGATACGACGACCCAATCGTCTCGCCCGGGTAGCGCGACACCCCGGTCACCAATCCGATCGATTTGTCGCGCATCGGACGCGCGACCTTGTCGAGCGCGTCGGCGGCAAACATCGCGTTCGCGTCGGTGAACACCAGCACCTCGCCGCGCGCGGCGGCCGCGCCCGCATTCACCGCGACTCCCTTGCCGCGCCGCTCGTCCTGGAGGATGACGCGCACCCGCTCGGATGCCATCGACGTCGCGATTTCCGCGGTGCGGTCGCTCGAACCGTCCGACACCACGATCATCTCGGCCTCGCCCGGGTAACGGCATGCAAGAAAATTTTCGATTTTCTGAGCGACACAACGCTCTTCGTTGTAGGCCGCGACGATTACCGACAACGAAGGCGCTTCAATGCCATCGGCGGAGTCGCCGCGCGGGGGCTGCAATGCCGCCAGTGCGACGAGCACCAGCGGATACAACACATACGCGTACAACAGCAGAAATGCTGCAATGTAAAACAGGCTCGTCAATTTTTGCGTCCCCCGACGCTAGTCCCCGCTAAGCGGCCTCTCCTTTCCGGCCAAGTCCGGTCAGTTCGGAATAAAGCGCAACAGTCTGTTCGATTTGCCGCTGCACCGCGAAATTTTCCCCAACAAACTTGCGTCCCACCGACGCGAGCCGCGATGCCAGCGCCGGATCGTCGAGCAGTCGCTCGATCGCCGCCGCCAGCGCGGCCGGATTCGCCGGCGGCACCAGCAGCCCGGTTTTTTCGTGGATGACCACCTCGGGCGTGCCGTCGACTTCCGTCGCGACCATCGGGCGTCCCGCCGCGAGCGCCTCGATCGCCACCAGTGGCAGCCCCTCGTACAGCGACGGCAGCACCACGATGTCCGCCGCTTCGAGCAGCTCCGGCACGTCGCGCCGGTAGCCGAGGAATCGCACGCGCTCCCCGAGTCCCAGCGCCGCACATTGCGCGCGCACGCTCTGCTCGAGCGGACCCTCGCCCGCCAGCAGCGTAACCAGGTTCGGCCGGCGCGGCGCGAGGATCGCGAGCGCATCAATTAGATGACGATGCCCCTTCTGATCGTCCAGCCGCGCCATCGTTAGAATCGTCGGCTCATCGCGCAGCCCCAGCGCGGCGCGAGTCGCCGTGCGCCGCTGGGTATCCATTAGCGCGAAACGATCGAGATCGCGCCCGTTGTGAATCACGCGGATTTTGTCCTTCGGGACTTCTTTGGTTACGATCAGATGACGGGCGGCCGCGTGCGACACCGCGATGTACATATCCACCAGCCGTCCGACCTGCCGATCCATCCAGAAGCGCGCGCGCAGGCCTTTTCCCATCCGCCAGACCTCGGGACCGTGACAGGTCTCGAGCACCGCGCCGACTCCTGCCATCCGCGCGATTCCGGCACCGTATAGACTCGCAGTGAACAAGTGGCAATGCACAAGCGCGATATTTTCGCGGCGAATGAATCGCAGCAGGCGCGCTCCCGCCGCCACGTCGAGCCGCGACGAAAACTTAAGCGGCACACACTTCACGCCCGCATCAGAAAGCGCAGGCTCCATCGATGCGATCAGCTCGCTCGGCGCCGCCAGGCGTGGCTCGAATCCATGCGGGCTCATCGCGGTCAGGATTGACAACGCATGCTCCTCGGCGCCGCCGAATACACTGCTTGTGAGCAAATGCATGACTGCGCGGCGCGGGCGCGAGTCGGACCGCTCTCTATCATTCAGGCCCTTGTCCGCCATCTTCGATCGACGACTCCTGGTAATTCCTGACGCTCACATCACGTCGTCTATGCTATCTATAACAGCTATCGCAGCTACCGCATTCACAGTCGGGAATGCGACACTCAGAGCTACGTAGAGCGAAGAAATAGCTGATCGAGGAGAAGTTTTCCAGCCAAATGGCGATCAAATCGGCTAATACTGCCCCCTGCGGACCGGCGTCATGCGGCCTCCACCGTCCCCCTCTGGATCGGCAATCCTTGACGCTTCTGGGCCCCTTTTTGCGTCCAGATTTACAATCCTTGGCGCTTGGTCGATAGATTCGCTCAATTAGCCGCAGTCGCGACACGCACGCGGCGCCGGCGCGGCCCACGCAGGATCGAGTCTGCCTAATCTTTACTGGTTTGCTTCGCCGGTGGCTTCGTCCGCCTTTTGCGCGGCGTCGTCAGCGGCTTCCTTTTCGGCGCGCGCCTGGGAGACTGCCGCATTGGCGGCGTCGATCTGATCTTGCGGCGCGTTGTCGCCCTCGAGCTGATCGCGCGCCTCCGTCGCGGAGTCGAGCGCTTGCTGCGCCGTCTCCGCGGCATCCCGCGCCTGCTGAGCGGCGGCAGCGTTCGGGTCTGAATCGGTCGGCGCGTTCGCATCCGGCTGATTCGCGCTGGCCGCATCCCCAGCTGCGTCATCGCTCTGCGCCCGCGCCGGGGATACACTCCTCAATCCGAACCCGATGGAGAACGTCAGCGCGACGATTGCCGCGACTCCGAAACGCAAGGTTCGTGTGATGCTTTTCTCCTGTCTCATCGCTACTCACCCAGTTTTAATTCTTGCGATGACCATAGATCTGCGATGCCTGCTAATCAAGCTCAGAGCGCAGTAGGCGCACCAGGTTTGGTTGACGAACCTGGCGGTGCCGACGCGCTGCCTGGTTTCACCGGAGGCGTCAGAGGCTGCGGCAGCGTTGCTGCGGGAGCCGGGGTGTAGCCGGCGGGGACGACGAATGCGTCAGCCGGAATGTCTTTCACTTCGATTTTGGAAACCGTGACATTGCTGGTGACCGGTCTGTACTTGGCCAGCTTCTCTTTGACCTTGGCCGCCTCCTCGGGCGGCATTTTGGCGGGAGGCGTGAAGGGTACTAACTGGCTGGTGAAAGTCGCTGAGACCGGGATTCCGTAAGGAATTTCGCCCTTGGGCGCCAAGGGCGTGCCCTGAAGCTTTTGCGCCAGCGCCTTTTCAAACTCGAAGAACTCCTTGGCGCCGGGCGCGGCAGTCGCCAGACATTTAGTCACATCGATATTGTTGAAAATGAAGACTGAGGAGCCCGCGTAATCCTGACAGGCGTATCCTGCCACTTTATCGGTGCCGTCGGTCTTCTTATCCAGGTCGATCGTTGATTCTTCCCACACCACCATCAGCGCCAACGCTTTTTCAGGCGGAAACTTGAACTCAGCGAACTGTTTGACCTTTGGGAAAATCATGTAGATCTTTCCGGCGTCGACATCCGTAACGGTCTCCCGAGTAACGGTCCCCTTCTCGCTCGCGATAACTTTCCGCTTATGACCCTGGATCATCACCGTTTGTTCGACCTTCCGGTCGCGGCCGTGGACTTTGGTGACCGCCTCCTGCGAAATTACAACCCCGGCGGATGCGGTAGTGGCGGCCAGCGCGAGGGCTATCGCAGCGGCCGCGGCTACTGTGGATTTCATACCCGTTGCTCTCCTTCCAATCGTTGAATTTCCCGTATCATCGGGCCAAAGGCTCTGAGGACGGGCTGTCACGATAGCTGAATGCCGCGCCGCGCTGAGCCGTAGATTGCAAAACGG
>JBAWCX010000688.1:0-1605 GCA_049590495.1 Binatus sp. (SeqCode) | reverse complement strand
GATCCGGGCCGGCGGAGTCGCCCTCGAGCGCGCGCGCGATCGACGCGAGCAATCCACTGACCGAGAACGGCTTCTGAATGAAGTCGGCGGCGCCGAGCTTGGTCGCCGCGACGGCGTTCTGGATGTTGGCGTGGCCCGAAATCATGATGACCGGAACGCGCGGCAGCTCGGACTTGATCCGTCGGAGCAACTCGATGCCGTCCATCTCGGGCATCCAGACGTCGAGCAGAACGATGGCGGGACTCTCGCGCGCAATCAGATCCATCACGCCCGGCGCGTGGCCGGTGTCGACGACCCGAAAGCCTTCGTCGCTCAAAATTCCGCGCAATGAGGACCTGATCCGCTCCTCGTCATCCACCACCAACACGGTCTCATTCACGTCAAATTTTCTCCGGGAAAGCGTTTTTCACTGCTTCGTCGCAGCGCGGTGAGGATCGCATCAGCCGGTTGCCTTTGCGAATGGCTGCGATTTTACGGGAAACTCGAGCACAAATCTACTTCCGCGCGGACGGTTGTCGGTTACGCGGACGAAGCCGTGATGGTCGGTGACGACCGCGGAAACGATCGCGAGGCCGAGTCCGGTGCCGCCTTTTTTCCCCGAATAGTACGGCTCGAAGATGCGGGTGCGCAGGCGCGGCTCGATTCCCGGGCCGTTGTCGGCGACTTCGAGCGTTACGATCGAGTTGTCGGGCTGTCGGTGGCTGCGCACCTCGATCTTCGGGCCGGCGCCGTTATGATTGATGGCGGTCACGGCGGCGACCGCGTTGTCGAGCAGGTTGACGAGCGCGCGCTTCATCGCGTCGCGATCGATCGGGATGAGCGGAATCGCGGAGTCGAGCGCGAGCGCGAACTCAACGCCTGGATTCGCCTCGCGGAAGTTCCCGACGGTCTCGATGGCGAGCGCGTTGATGTCGCCGGGAACGGGATTCAGATGCGGCATCCGCGCGAACGCCGAGAATTCGTTGACCAGCCGCTTGAGATCCTCGACTTCACCGATGATTGTCTTCGTGCATTCCTCGACCAGCGTCGATTCGATTCCGGGGCGCGCGCCGAGCTGGCGCCGCAGACGTTCGGCCGAGAGCTGGATAGGAGTCAGCGGATTCTTGATCTCGTGCGCGATGCGGCGCGCGACTTCGCGCCACGCTTCCATCCGCTCGACCTTGGCAATCTGGCTGACGTCTTCGAAGAACAGCACCGTTCCGGCCGGCTCGTTAGGCGCGTCGCCGAGCGGACTCGCGGTCATCATCAGCTCGGTCTCATTGCCCGCGATTTCAAGCTTGACGGTCGAGCGGGCTTCGCGCGGGCGGGTCGCAAAGGCGAATACGTCTTCGAGCGCGCGGGCAAGCGGGGGAGGGAACGCGCCCTGGTAATTGCGGCCGATGACGTCGGCGGCGCTGAGATCGAGGAGCCGCTCGGCGCATGGATTGATCGTGGTGACGACGCCCTCGCGATCGAGCCCGACGACGCCCGCCGACACGTTGCGCAGCAGAGTCTCGGTGTACTGGCGCCGGCGCTCGAGTTCGGCGGCGGACGCTCGCAGATCGGCGGTCATCTGATTGAAGGAATCGACGAGCTGCCCGATCTCGTCGTCGCCAACGGCGGGGA
>JBAWCX010000687.1:0-9036 GCA_049590495.1 Binatus sp. (SeqCode) | reverse complement strand
GTACTGATGGTGCCCGAGCGCGAGGAACGCTTCCTCCGGACCGTAGCAGGACGAGCTCAAGCCGTCGGAGCCAAGGCCGACCCACGCGAGAAACGCGACCAGCGAAAGACTATGGAAGATTTCGGGGTCGCGGACGTCGCGCGGCGGCCCGATCAGGACGTCGCTCAACGTGCGCTTCGACTTCTCGCTGGTCGAGCTGGTGATCTTCGAGCCGATGGGCGGTGATGACATTCGAGTGTCTGGACGATTCCCGTAGTGCAATTTGCAAATCTACGGGAAAGTCAGAGCTTGCGCAAAGCAATGACCGTCAGATCTCGCCGCAACGGTTCAGACGGTGTATCTAGCGCGCTGCAATCCGAGTTGATACCGCGTCGCATCAATCAGGTTCTGCATCAGCGCCAGCACAGTCATGGGACCGGTGCCACCCGGATTGAGCGTGATCCAGCCAGCGACTTCCTTCACGGCATCGAAATCGACGTCGCCGGTGAATTTGCCGGGACCGACGCGCCGGAAGCCCACGTCGATCACGCAGGCGCCCGGCTTCACCATGTCCGCGGTGATTAGGTAGGGCCGGCCAGTATCCGCGCCGACGCATGGGATGAGAATGTCGGCCTCGCGGCAAATCGCGGCGAGATTGCGGGTGTGGCGATGGCACCAGGTAATTGTCGCGTTGCGCAACCGTCCGCCGAGAATCAGCGCGGTCGGCTTGCCGGCAATATCGCTGCGCCCGATAACCACGGCGCGCGCGCCGTCGACGGGCACGTGGTAGTAATCGAGCAAGGTGAGCACGCCGCGCGGCGTGCATGGAATAAAGCGTCCCCACTGACCGCGATAGAACCCGCCGACGCTGGCCGAGCCGACGGCGTCGAGATCCTTCTCGGGCATGATCGCGTCGAACAGGCGGAAGCGATCGACGGAATCGGGGATCGGCAACTGGAGCAGTATCGCATTGACGCGCGCGTCGGCGTTGAGCTCGTCGATCACACCGAGCAACGACTCCGTGGTCGCGTCAGCGGACTTCATCCGCACCGTGCGGCTGTCGCATCCAAGCTCGCCCGCCACGCGCTGCTTGTTCTTCACGTATTGACGCGACGCGGGATCGTCACCGACCAGGATCGCCGCCAGCGACGGCGTGCATCCGAACTTGCTCTTGAGTTCGTCGACGTTGGCGCGCAACTCCGGCATCAGATGCGCGCTGAGCGCCCGGCCATCCATGATGATCGCAGCCATCGGGTATGAGTCCACTATAGCACCGGATCGCGCCGGGCAAGGCGTTGTGGACAGAAAGTCGTGCGCTGTTGGCAGATCGAGCGCGCATCTCTCGTTCAGGGCAAAGGGGTCTGTTAAGATTTTGCCGCTGATGAATGCGCCCAAGCGCACTGTTCTGTTCGACCTTCACCAAAAACTCGGCGCACGGATGACGGTTTTCGGTGGTTTCGAGATGCCCGTCAGTTACAGCGGGATTATCGAGGAGCATCTTGCGGTTCGAAATTCGGCGGGAATTTTCGACCTGAGCCATATGGGCGAGTTTGAAATCAGCGGGCCGCACGCGCTCGCGACGATCGAGCGCGCGTTTACCAATTCCGCGGCGCGGCTCAAGCAGGGCCACGCGCAATACACGATTATGTGCGCGGAGGACGGCGGGACGATCGACGATCTGATCGTGTATCGACTCGAATCGGACCGCTACATGCTTTGCGTCAACGCATCCAACATCGAAACGGATCGCGAGTGGCTCGTGGAACTCAACGCCGGGCGGGCGAAGTTCGAAGACGTGAGCGACACCACTGCGCTGATTGCGGTCCAGGGACCGGTAGCCGTCGCGATATTGGCGATACTCGCGGACTTTCCGATTGCCGACGTTCCGCGCTTCGGCGTCGCCGGCGGACGAGTCGCGGGAATCACGTGCCTGGCGGCGCGCACCGGCTATACCGGCGAAGACGGCTTCGAGCTGTTCGTGGATAACGCCGGCGCGCGGCAATTGTTCGAGGCGATTCTCGATGCGGGCGCCGCCGTCGATGCCAAACCGGTGGGACTCGGCGCGCGCGACACGCTGCGGCTCGAAGCCGGGCTGCCGCTCTACGGCCACGAACTCGATCGCAATTCGTCGCCGCTGGAAGCAGGCCTGGCGACATTCGTCAAGCTGGGGCGTCCGTTCATCGGCGAAACTGCGCTTGCGGCGCAGCGCAAACAGGGACTTAAGAAGACGTTGGTCGGGATGCAGACTGACGACGGCAGGATGGTCGCGCGCCAGGGCTACCGGGTTTTTCGAAACGGCGACGAGGCGGGAGTCGTGACAAGCGGGACGTTCGCGCCGTCGATTCAGCGGCCGATCGCGATGGCATATCTGGCACTCGGCGGTCCGAAAAATCCGCCGGCCGTGGGCGAATCGCTGGAGGTTGAGATTCGCGAGCGCAAAACCCGCGCGACCGTCGTGCCGCGGCCGTTCTACAAACACGATGAGCCCCGTGCGGCATCAACTGCGCCTGTGTGATTGAATTGTATAGGTCAGCTGGAGGCGGAGCCGAGAGGACAAATTGATTCGATGAGATTCATGCCACATACGGACAGCGACGTCGCGGCGATGCTCGAAACGATCGGCGCGAAGCATCTCGATGACCTCATCGCGCATGTGCCGGCGAACCTGCGCGCGAGCGCGACAATCAATCTCGAGCGCGGATGCAGCGAAGCCGAGGTCGTTCGCGAAATTTCAGCGCTCGCGGCCCGCAACGCCGGCGCGTCGGATTTCGCGAGCTTCCTGGGCGCCGGCTACTACCGCCATTACGTGCCCGCCGCGGTTCGCGCCGTCATCGCGCGCGCCGAGTTCGCGACCAGCTATACGCCGTACCAGGCCGAGGCGAGCCAGGGGACCACGCAGGCGATTTTCGAATTTCAGACGCTGATCACGCAACTCACCGGGATGGAAGTCGCCAACGCCAGCATGTACGACGGCGCGTCGGCTGCCGCGGAGGCGGTCCTGATGGCGCGACGCCTGATGCCGAAGCGCCCGGTCGTCGCACTCTCGCGAGCGTTGTGGCCGGACTATCGCGCAACTATCCGGACCTACCTGAGCGCGCTGGACGGACTCGAAATCGTCGAGATTCCGTTTGACGACGCCAGCGGCGCGACGGACCTCGGCGCTCTCGATCGCATCGCCAACGATCGCCTGCTCTGCACTGTCACCGGCTATCCAAATGCGCTGGGCGTGATCGAGCCGCTCGGCGCGATCGCCCAGATGACGCATCGCGCGGGCGCACTCGCCATTTCCGCGACTGCCGAGGGTATCGCGCTGGGTCTGCTTCGCGCACCGGGCGAGCTTGGCGTCGACATCGTGGTCGGCGAGGGTCAAAGTTTCGGACTGCCGCTTCAATTCGGCGGGCCCGGCGTTGGCTTCATGGCCGCGCGAATGACCCATATCCGCCAGATGCCGGGCCGGCTGGTCGGACAGACTCGCGATCGCGACGGCCGCCGCGCGTTCTGCCTGACGCTCAACACGCGCGAGCAGCATATCCGCCGCGAGCGGGCGACTTCGAACATCTGCACCAATCATTCGCTGTGCGCGTTGGCCGCGACGGTCTATCTCTCACTGATGGGTCGGAGTGGACTGCGCGAACTGGCGGAGCGAAACGTCGAGCTGGCGCATCAGGCGGCCGCGGTGCTCGAGACTGCGGGCATCTGGCGACGCTTCTCGGGACCGTTCTTCAACGAGTTCGCGTTGAAGCTGGCGAACCCTTCGGCCGCTCTGGAAGCGGCAGAGCGCAAGCAGATTCTTGCAGGCGTCCCACTCGGCGATGACTATCCCGAACTTTCTGACGCGCTCCTGGTGTCAGTCACCGAAATGAATCGCGGCGATGAGTTCACTCGGCTTGCGGCGGCAATTGCGGAGGTGCGGTGATGGCAAGTGCGGGCAGAATTCGCCCTGTCGCGGTCGTTGATACTCCTTCGACTCCCGACCGGATCGAGCCGGTGGCAGGCGTGCCGCTTATTTTCGAACTCTCATCGGAAGGCCGCCGTGGAACCGACTTGTCGCCACGTGCTGCCGGCGATCGGCGCGGCGCTGAGATCATCGGCGCCGAGCTTTGCCGCGAGGATCTTCCGGGGTTCCCCGAACTGAGCGAGCCGCAGGTGTTACGGCATTTCCTGCGCCTGTCGCAGCTCAACTTCGCGCAGGCGCTCCAGTTCTACCCGCTTGGATCGTGCACGATGAAGTACAACCCCGTCGTGAACGACGAGCTGACCGCGCTGCCGGGGATGGCGGGGCTGCATCCCGCGACGCCCGCGCATCTTGCGCAGGGCGCGTTCGAACTGATTGCGCGAATGGAAGCAGCGCTCGCCGAGATAACCGGCATGGACGCCGTGTCGCTCCATCCCGCGGCCGGCGCGCAAGGCGAGTTGACGGGCCTGCTGATGGTCCGCGCGTATCATCGCAAGCGCGGTGAGATGCGGCACAAGGTAATCATTCCGGATACGGCGCACGGGACTAATCCCGCCAGCTGCACGCTCGCGGGCTTCGAGGTGATCGTCGCGAAATCGAACCGGCGCGGCTTCCTTGAAGCGGCCGAGGTCCGCCGGCTGGTGAGCGACGACGTGGCCGCGATGATGGTCACCAACCCTAACACGCTCGGAATCTTCGAGCCGGAAATCCAGGAAATCGCGGCTGCGTTGCATGAACGCGGCGCGATGCTCTATCTCGACGGCGCGAACATGAACGCACTGCTTGGCGTTGCGAAGCCGGGGCACATGGGCGCGGACATCGTACAACTGAATTTGCACAAGAGTTTTTCGACTCCGCACGGCGGCGGCGGTCCGGGCGCGGGTCCGGTCGCGGTGAAAAAGCATCTCGAGCCTTTCCTGCCAATGCCGCGAATGATGCATTCCAGCGCCGGCTACGAGTTCGATGCCGACCGGCCGGATTCGATCGGCCGGATGCGGTCGTTTCACAATAACTTCGGAATGATCGTGCGAGCGTACGCGTACATCCTCGCGCTCGGCGGCGACGGCCTCGGAATGGCGAGCCGGCTGGCGATCCTCGGCGCGAATTACGTGCGCAAGCGCCTGCAGCCGCACTTCCCGAGCGCGACCGGCGAGCCTTCGATGCACGAATGCGTGCTGTCGCATGACCTCGAAAAGCGCGCCGGGGTGAGCACGCTCGAGATCGCCAAGCGTCTGCTCGATTTCGGAATCCATCCGCCGACGATCTATTTCCCGCTGGTGGTGCCGGGCGCGCTGATGATCGAACCGACCGAGACCGAGAGCAAGGAAATCCTGGACAGCTTCGTCGAGGCGATGGAACGGATTTACGACGAGGCGCTGAACGATCCCGAGCGCGTCAAGAACGCGCCGCAGACCCTGCCAGTCTCGCGCGTGGACGAGGCACTGGCCGCGCGCCGCCCGATTCTCAGGTGGGAGAAGAAAGCCTAGCGGCGGGTCGTGTTGGCGACTCGCGCCATCTCCAGTGCGCGCTGATAGTCCTCGGGCGTGTTCACGTTGAAGAAGCTGCTGAGCTGCGGATCGATTTTTCTGAGCTCTTCTTCGCCGACTTTTCTAGCATTGACCACGCCAGCGCTGGCGGTTAGCCGCTGCTCGCCGCTCGCCTCGAGCGACGCGATCGCGTTAGCACATTGCTTGCGATAGACCGCGTGCAGCGGCTGCAGCTTGCCGCCGACTTCCGGGATTACCGCGTCAAAGTCATCGAGCATCGCGACCAGGTCAGCCGCAACGTCGGAATTCAACAGCGGCAGATCGCATGAGCAGGCGAAGGCGACGCTGTGATCGAGCGCATTCAGACCACGCCGAAGCGCGTCGAGCGGGCCCGCGAACGCGGTCTCGTCATGAACAATCTTCAAGCCGGGAATCTCGATGCGAGGTTGCCCGGCCGACTCGGGCGCCGCGACGATCACAACTTCGTCGAACCACCATTTGAGCTCGACGACTATCCGTGTGAGCAACGGGATACCGCCGAAGTCGAGCGCCGCCTTGGGCTGGCCCATCCGCGAGCTTCGCCCTCCGACCAGCACGATAGCGCCGGCTTCCTTCACTGATGACACGCGATGAGTCTAAGGCGTGCTCGATCGACGCGCCAGCGCTTACGCCGCGGCTTTGCGCTCCGGCGCGCGATTTGCGCGCAGCTCGGTGCCGATTATTCGCAACGCCTCGGGATGAAAGATGAGTGCAAGATGCCCGACGTCGTGGAGCGTCACGATCCGCGCAAACGCGTCGGGACTCAGCAGCGCCTCGACCGGCGCCGGCACGATTGGATCATCATCGCCGAAAATCCCAAGCTCGCGCGGGCTCCATTGACCGTACGAAAACGGCGAGCCGAGCGTGATAAGCGATCGCACCGCCTGTCCGGGCGCGCCGGCCGCGTAACGCCGCGCCACGGTGCCGCCGAGGCTGTGACCGATCAGATGAACTCCCTCGCCGTCGGACTTTTCATCTACGATGCGCCCCAGTCGCGCGGCGGAATCGGCGAGCGTCTGCCATCGCGGGTACTCGAAATAGGAAATGTTGTCGAATCCCGCCAGCCGTATGTACGCGCCGAGCGCCAGCAGATTGGAACGGCTGCCGCCGAAGCCGTGCAGTAGAATGACGGGTTCGCTGGACGGTTCGCAGAAGTACGGCTCGCCTCTTTTGACCAGCCAATCCAATGGGTACGAGCCGATCAACGCGCCCGCCGCGGCGATTTCAGTAATGACAGTTCTCGAGTTCACTGTTTCCGTGCTCCTCCGTCGGACCCCAGCCACCAGTCAAGGTTAACCACGCCCTAAATGCTGGGCAACACGCCCCTCGGCAAAAGGGTTTGCGAATGCGCGTCTGACCGGCGCACAATGCCAGAAAACGCGACGCCCCACCATCAGTTCCGAGCCACGGCGCCCATCTCGAGGTAACGGTAATGAGCGAAGCCAAGCGGGAATCCAAAGGACCGGTGCGCGGATACTTCTTCGACAAATCGGTGGTCGTAACCGGCGCATCGAGCGGCATCGGCCATGACGTCGCGCTCGCGTTCGGCGAACAGGGCGCGCAGGTTGCGCTGCTCGCGCGACGGCGCGTCCAGCTCGAAGAGCTCGCGAACAAAATCAACAAGGCGGGCGGCAAGGCGCTCGCGCTCGATTGCGACGTAACCGATCGCGCGCGCGTGTTCTGGGCTGTAGAGCAGGCCAAGGAGGCCTTCGGCAAAATCGACATCCTGATCAACTCGGCGGGCTTGCTGATCGCCGACCCGGTCGAGCAGATGCGCCCCGAGGATCTCGAAAAAATGATGGTGGTGAACGTCTTCGGCGCGCTCAACGCGATGCAGGCGGTGCTGCCCGTGATGCGCAAGGCCAAGTCGGGCAACATCGTGAACATCTCGTCGCTGGCGGGACGCCGGGGAATCCCACCGCTCGGCGGCTACAGCTCGACCAAGTTTGCGCTGGTCGGAATGACGGAAGCGCTGCGCGTCGAGCTGTTCAACACCGGCATAAAAGTCTCGCTGGTGATGCCCGGGGTGATCGACACGCCGATGGCGCGCAGCGCGCTCAAACACGATTCGCTCAAAGGCGTGTCGGCCATGATGGCGATGCCGCCGCGATGGGTGACATGGGCGGTGCTGGCGGCGGCCGCGTTCGGGCTGACGGAAGTTGACGTCCCTCCGGGAGCCGCAGTCGCGGAAAAACTCGCGTCGCTGTTCCCGGGCGTCACCGACGCACTACTGAGCGTCGGCACCAGGGTCATGCAGGGCGCGGCGACACTCATGGGCGGCGGCAACGCCAAGGCCGAGCATAAGGCCAAGTCCTAGGTATTGTAATAAAACCCTACATAAAGTAGGGCTTCGACATTTCGTCGAACTTGCCGTACATCAGCCACACTCGCACGTTGAACGCGTGCGGATGCTCGACGGGCTCGCGGCCGACCGTTTTGAGCCCGAGCTGTTTGTACATCTCGTAAAGCGGCTCGACCGGATTCGTGATCAGCAGCTTGGGGCGGCGCGAGAAGACGAACAAGCGGGCGGTATCGGACATCAATTTCACGAGACCTTTGCCCTGGTAGGTCGGGTCTATCACCATCCCGCCGAACTCGAACACTTCCGACGCGTACAGCCCCTTGAACAACTGCGGCGGATAGAGATGGCCGAGCGTCAGCGGCGCGTCCGCCAGGCATCGCGCCCAGAACGCTCCGATCAGCGGCGGGCGGCGCCGTTCGCTGCCCCGACCAACCGAGTAAAGTCCAAAATGGATCGCGAGCGGCCATAGCAGCACGTGCACCCGTTTTTCCTGCACGTTCAGCATCTTCCAGGTCCGCTTGTGGAGCACGGCGAGCTCGCGCAAACCCATCGGGGTGCCTATGGGACGAACTTCAAGCCGCGATTCGAGGGCGGAATGCGTCGGAGGACGCAGCGGTGGAGATCGAGGCGCGCGCGCTTCGGGCCGGCGCTTTTCCGGCTCGAGCGCTTCTGCGCCGGTAGGTTGTTCGGAAGGTGTCTCGACCTGAGGTGGATTTGCGGGACTGGGCGTCTCCGACGAGAGCATCGCCTCGATCAGATCATCGTCCTTCTCAGCCGCCATCAGTGAACCCCGCCGCGCCGCTGGACCTCCGGTGCCACCGATCTCGCATCATCGAACTTTAAAGCCGTCTCGCAGGGACGCCTCGTTCTAATGCCATAAGACGTGCGCCAACCGCAATTGGTCTAATCAAGCATGACGCCAACCACCGTAGTGCCGTTAATATAAGTAATCGACGGGCAAAGGGGAACACGGTGATGCCCTAAAAGCGTGATTTTTTTACCTTCCTCGAGGGTCAGCCGCCGCAATGAAACAAAAAAGGGCGCCCCGATGGGCGCCCTCTCCAGACAATCCGAACGTTCTCGACTACCCAATCTTGGCGTAGACCGACTTGATCTGCGTGTATAGATCGATCGCGTATTTGCCGAGCTCGCGGCCGAAGCCTGACTGCTTGTAGCCGCCGAAGGGAGACATCGGATCGATCATGCCGTAAGTGTTGATCCAGACCGTGCCGGCTTTGAGCTTGCGCGCGATCGAGAGAGCGCGGTTGATATCC
>JBAWCX010000686.1:0-3417 GCA_049590495.1 Binatus sp. (SeqCode) | reverse complement strand
GGATCAAGGCACGGTGACGATCGAGCAATTCACCACCAGCGGCGGCGACTTGACTCTGACCGCCGAAGGCACCGTCCAGTTAGCGCCCGATCCAAACGAAAGCGAGCTAGCAATCCAATTCACCCTGTCAACCTCTCCCGCCGCCGCCTCGCAATTAGCAGCCCTGCTCGCAATCCTGCCCCATCCCCCAGGCCCAGAGCCCTATCGACTAACCGGCACCCTAAACGCCCCGCGAATCAGTTGACGGATAAGCCCGCTCACGCCGGCGCTGACTTGAAAAATTTCAGCACCGCCTCCTTGTAAAGCTTGTCACCCGGAGCGTTCAGATGATCGCGCCCTTCGAGCATCAGGAGTTTGCTGCCTGGAATCGAATCGCGCAGGAGCGTGGGATTACCGACCAGCAAATCCTTAGTGCCAATCACAATCACGACCGGCACGCGAATTTTCGCCGCCGCGATGCGCTCGGCCGTAAAATCTTCGCGATTCGAGGCCATGCACGCCGCCAATGCCTTAAGGTCGTTGCCGGCGCTCTCGGCGAATCGACGAAATTCTCTTGCGCGCTGATCGGTAACACTCGAAATATTTTCTGCGAGCAGCGCATCCACGATCGGCTGGCGGCTGAAAGACGGCGCCGTCGCTGACACCGCACCGATTCCGCCGAGCACGGCCGCCCGCAAACGCTCCGGATGCGTCATCAGCAGCCCCGTCACGATTCGCCCGCCCATCGAATAGCCCATGATCAACGTGCGCTTGATTCCCAAATGATCCATCAGCCGGATCACGTCATCGCCCATCGTCTCGCCGCCGTACGCCGCCGGATCATGCGGCTTGCCGCTCTTGCCATGCCCGCGGCAATCGAGCGCGACCACGCGGTAATGCGGCGCAAGCGTCGTATACCATTGCGTCAAGCCCCAGTTATGCTCCGCGCGCGACGCAAACCCATGCACCAGCACGACAGGCTCTCCCTGACCGTGTTCCTCGAAATAAATCTGCACGCCATCGGAATCAAAGTAAGCCATCCTTCAACACTCCCTCTCGAACGGTATCATTGTGTCTTGAAGCCGTCTTCAGCTCGCGGGATGAACTATTCAGCCTGACGCGACCGGATTTTCTATGCTACCAATACGGCATGAACACAGAATGCCCCGCGCCTCTTCTCATCCGGTTTCCCCTTCCCACAGTGGGAAGGGGTTAGGGGTTAGGTTGCTTGCGAAACTGAACCATTAACGGACTTTCTGATGCCATCGAACGAAAAACTCGGACTCCAGACCAACGTTGGCGTCGGCGCCGACGCGCTCGCTGCCCGCCTCGCACTCATCCGCGAGGCCGAAGACCTCGGCTACACGAGTTTGTGGATCGCCGAGGTCAGCGGACCCGACGCGTTCGTCAGTCTCGCGGCGCTCGCAGTCAACACCCGCAAAGCCGAACTCGCGACCGGCGTGATACCGATTCAGATTCGCACGCCGGGCGCGATGGCGATGGGATTCCTCACCATCAACGAACTATCCGGCGGACGCGCCATCGCGGGACTCGGTGTCTCGAGTCCCATCATCGTCGAGCGATGGCACGGCGCCTCGTATCGCAAGCCAGTCACCGCGATGCGCGAATGCGTCACCGTCATGCGCCAGTTGTTCACCGAGGGCCGCTCGAAGTTCCAGGGCGAAGTGTACAAATCCGACTTCAAGCTGAGTATGCGCATCACCGCGCCGCGTCCGCCGAAGATTTACCTCGCCGCCCTCAATGCTCCGATGCTGCGGCTCGCCGGCGAAGTTGCCGACGGTGTCCTGATGAACTACTCGCCGCCCGAGGCAATCGCGCCGATGGTGCAGCAGATCCATGAGGGCGCCAAAGCCGCGGGGCGCGATCCGTCCGCTGTCGATGTGGGCATCTACATCCGCATGTGCATCACGGAAGAGGAAGACAAGGCCGTCGATTCGTTTCGGCGCGAGCTGGCCAGCTACGCATTCGTGGACAGCTACAACAAGATGTTCGCGCGCTACGGACTCGCGGCGGAGTTCGACGAGGTGCGCCGCCTGTGGAAAGAAGGCAAGCGCGACGAGGCTCCCAGAGCCATCTCGGAAGCGTCGTGCCGCAAGATCGCAGTGTTCGGGAAGGCGCAGGCCGGCCGCGATTTCGTCGCGCGCTTCCGCGCTGCCGGCGTGACCCATCCCGTGGTCTTTCCGATCGGTCCGCCCGCCACCGCGGCGCGCGACTATCCGAACACGATGCGCACCATAGCAGGCGCGTGATTGCTACCGTCCCCCTCTCCCTGCAAGGGAGAGGATGAAGGTGAGGGTCCTTATACAGCGCGCATCTTTGGCGCGCGATTCAAGATTCCGCCTCTGTTCTGGCCTACCGACCTTTGTAGTTAGGCTTTCGCTTCTCCATGAACGAGCGTGGTCCTTCCTTCGCGTCTTCGGACTTCATCACTTCGCGCGCAATTTCGTTTTCGATCTTGAACGCCTCTTCGTACGGACGTCCCGACGTTCGCCGCACCGCCTCTTTGATCTTCCGCACCGCCAGCGGCCCGTTCTGCGCGATCGTCGCCGCGAGTTCCTCAGCCTTCGCCATCAATTGGTCCTGCGCCACGACATAGTTGACGAGCCCCAGGCGCCACGCCTCCGGCGCGTCGATCCTGTTGCCCGTCAGCAGGATCTCCATCGCCTTGCAGTACGGAATCTGGCGTTGCAATCGCGCCAGCGAGCCGGCCGCCGGGACGATCGCCCACTTCACTTCCTGCAGCCCGAAGCTCGCGTTCTCGGACGCGACTCGAAGGTCGGTGCCCTGGATGAATTCCATTCCGCCCGCGATGCAAAAGCCGTTGACCGCGGAGATAACAGGCTTGTCCATGTTGTAACCGCGCAACAGCGCGATATCGCCAATCTTCCTATCCGCGAGCAGCTTGGTGTCCCATTCATCCTCGGGCTTTCGCGCGCCGGTGAACAGCGGTATCAACTTCCCGAGATCGGCGCCCGCCGAGAACGCGACCTTGCCCGCGCCGGTTACGATCGTCGCGCGAACCGCGTCGTCGATTTCGATCTCCTTCCACGCCGCCGCGAGGCTGACTAGCATCTCCGGATTCAGCGAGTTGTGAACCTCGGGCCGGTTGAGTGTGAGATAGGCGACGTGATTCCGTTTTTCGAAGATCAACGCGGGCATGATTCTCTCCTTTCTGTTGAGGCGCCGAACGCACGGCAACTTCGCGAAATTACCATCAAAGAGTCCTTGGCGACCACGCCTCTTTGCCCGGCGATTTGCTAGCCGTATGATCTTATTTGGACTCGCAACCTTCACACTCATGGAGGAGTCATGAAATTACTCATCGCTTCGATCATCACGCCGTTGCTTTTCACCGTCGCCACCGCGTTTGCCATCGAGACGCCGCGCATCGTTCCGCGAATGCAGGAAGTACACGAG
>JBAWCX010000685.1:0-5586 GCA_049590495.1 Binatus sp. (SeqCode) | reverse complement strand
TTACTCCGGCCTGTTGATGTACTTTTGCTCCGGCGTTGACAGCGGCTATTGCTCGGATCTGCGTTCTTGTTGTGGGGAATTGTTCAACTAATGCCGCCAAGCGCCCTTGCGACCGATCTCGGCGATCTGGTAATCGCTCTGTATGTCCTCGACCTGGGAATTATTATCCAGGCCGAGTTGAAGGAAACCTAGGAGGATTGCGGTTCGAATTGCCGCTTGTCGCATTCGTCCAGCCTTACCTGAATATGCGGGGACCGAGTTCCACAAACTCCGCACTGGCAGTGTCGCGAACCGCCACTCGGTCGCATTTGGAATAGTAGATTTAAATTTGCTGACTCGCGTGAAAAGAACCATTATCGTTGCAATCGTATCGGCTCTCTCCATCCCGCTGTCGGGATGTTTTCTCGGCCCGCATCCCGTGACCTATTTGGTGCCCGTGTCGGCCAACGTCCCGAGCGTGATCTATCCGCGCGAGGCGATCGCTCAGGGGCATACGGACGTCCACACCATATGCTTCGCGCCGACTACCACGGTAGTAGCGCCTCCTAGTAGGGATATGGCCGCGTTTAGCGCCGGCGCAGTGAATTTCTGTTACCTAAGCCCGACCGTCAGCGGTCAAAACAATAATCCGCGGCAGCGCTGCGAAAGCAGCCTCGCTCCCGAGCCGATCGATAGCCCGATGACCTTTCGGGTTTTCGTCAGCGGTGAGAGTGTCGCGGTTGACAAGCCGAGCGGCACCCTTACGGTGAACGGACAAAGCTTAACGGAAACGGCCACGGTGCAGAGCAGGCAGATATTGGACAGCACACGTGGGTTGATGTACCAGGTTCCGCGATGGGACCTGACATTCGTCTTCAACCAACAATGCGACCCGAGCCAGCGATACCTTCTGACGGTCAGGGGAATTACGTCTTACGGGCACCAGATTCAGGTGCCCCCGGTTGATTTCGATCCTTATACCGAACGATTCCAAATGGGATTGAATTAGCAGAGTGTTAAGAAAAGGAAATGGACTCTAAGATCGTGGGTGCAATTCAGAGGCGGAGGAGCCTCAAGACGGAAACGATTCTCGGGAAATACGGTAGTTTGCTTTGCGCATACCTCCAGAGCCTTTCGCATTTGCAATCCATAAATACATTGCAGCGTAAGCATCCCAAGGTCGCCACGGCGCTGGAGTTCGAAGAAGGTCAGGCTCACCAATCGCGCGCATCGTGAAATATCGCGAACCCGCTTCGCTCAGACGGGGCAGATTGGCGCTCAGCGGAATCTTGCCATCTCGATAACCGGCCGCAAGAGCGCGAATCTTATCGGCCTGTGCCGGTTTGATACCTATACTTGCGAGATCAACCCCTGCTAGTGCCTCGGGAAGTGGGAACAGATGGGTAAGACCGGGTATCGACGTCTCGATCTCTCGGCCGAAAGCACGTACCAGACGCGCTGACGTCGCGATCGTCCCGCGCTCGAGTCGCTGACCCAGGATTGCCAGCACGCCCAATTCGAAAGTGTCCCATGCTCCCGGCACTCTTAATCCCGGATGTGATCTGACTATCGAGCGAAGTCTGCGATCCCGCAAAAGATGATCAGTTACAGGCTGCGGGTCTGTTCTGAGATCGAACATTCGGCGCAGGCGTTCTGCAACCTGCGTCAAGGAGTCGAAAGTATTAAGTCTGACCCTCAGGACCAGGCAAGACTTATTCGTATCCGACGTTACCTCGATGAAACCTGCTGCGCTCCCTACCTGTATCGTTCTCCGGTAGCAGCGATCATCGGCTGACTCGATACCTGGCGTGCCGTGCTCTCGATAAAAGCGCAGCATAGCCGGCCAGTCCAAGGGAGGACGAAATGAAAGACGGAGATGAATTTCGTCACCCAGCTTGGAAGGAGCAATAGGACTCTCGATTCTACGCAGTTCTGTCGGCGACTGCTCGAAGGAGGATCTTATTGCGTGATTGAACTGACGAATGCTCTGAAAGCCCGCAGAGAAGGCTACCTGGTTAGCCGACAAAGCAGTATCTCGGAGCAGGCGGCGAGCCGACCGTAAGCGGCGCGCGTTGGCTATCTGAATAGGCGCCGCGCCGAGATGTTCTGCGAACAGACGGCGCAAGTGCCGTGCGCCGATACCAACATGCTCTGCCAGTTCATCTACGTTGCCGCTATCCATCGCTCCCGCTTCGATCAACCGCAGCGCACGCGAGACGACCGCCGAGGTGCCATGCCAGGCGGGAGTGCCCGGCGAAGTCTGCGGCCTGCATCTCCGGCAAGGCCGAAAACCTTGCGCCTCCGCGGACGCCGCCGACGGGAACCACTTGACGTTTTCCGGTTTTCTCAGAGGTATGGGACAGATCGGCCGACAGTAGACCTTGGTGGTGATGACGCCGGCGAAAAAGCGTCCATCGAAGCGACGGTCCCGTGCAGAGATCGCTTTCCAGCAAATAGCAGGATCGAACTCCCTTTGAGGCGAGCACTCCGCCGCGATTCCAGCCGATGGCATAGAGCTTCTCGATTCAGCCCCTATTGTCGTCAAAGTCACAATCGAAACGCATGAAGCGTGCCGCCTGAGTCGCGCGAATCGCACAAGGATTTTCCAGCCAGTGACAGAGTGGACAATCGAACCATCATTTCAAAATGATATGAGACCTTTCAAAGTGAGCGACGATAGTTCTTCTAATCGCAGGATTTTACCCGAAGAAACATCGGTCAAAGCTGCTGTAAATGAGCCACCTACGCCCAAACTTTCGCCTAGAAAGGGCGCGCCAGCAATTCCGGCAGATGCGAAAATAGAGGACAGCCTTGGTAGCCCAAACAATTCAAAATGAAGTTGGGCTCAAGTCAAAATGAATTGAGCCTTTGATCAATCGATTCGCAATATCCTGCCAGTACATCTCTAAGACTCTCTAGATGCCCCGAACGCATCGTTAGCGAATGGTGTCAACAACTGGTCCTAGGACTTCGGCTTTGGCAAGCGTTTTGCTGACAGTCACGGAATTCTTGCGAAAGAACATTCTGAATCGGGAGGGAGTCTCATGAATGGATTTTCGGTAGGGAAGAATCGCGCGAGGAGGAGGCTGATTTTGGCCTTCAGCGCCAGCATCATGGTCTTGGCCTTTGCGTTGCACGGAGTACAGGCGTTCGCAGATGACGAATCTGGGCCTGCGGACGGCTGTGCGCCGTCACTGGCAGGCGAGGGTTTCTTTTCGCGCTACGTGGACACTTACAAGGATATGATGTTTAACTACTGGAAGGATCCCAATAACTATCCTGCCTACATGAGGGATGACGGCAAACCCCTTCCGACTCCGGAGGATCAGCCGCCCGCATATCGTGGCGCGCCGCCGCCGCTTGACGAGGCGCCGTTTCCATATTCGACTTGGCCCATCGGAGGAACCGAGACGATCGGTTACCAGGGCGGTTATAACTCAACCTATGCAACTCCTTTGATGAATACGCTCTGGTGCGGTCCCTACGGCAAGTTTATCAAGGACAAACGGATCGAGGTCTTCGGCTGGATCAATCCCGGCTTCAACGCCAGCACGTCGAACAGCGAGTTCCGCATCGGCCATCCCAGCGGCGGGCCTAATCTCACCCAAACTGGCGGCAACGGTGTCGTCGCATACGACGTCTACCCGAACACGATTCAACTCGATCAGCTCACTCTGTATGTCCAACGGGAGGCGGACGAAGTGCAAACCGATCACTTCGACTGGGGCTTCCGTCTCACTAACCTCTTCGGATCGGATTACAAGTACACCTTTAGTCACGACATTTTCAGCGACCAGTACATCAGGGCCCACAACAAATACGGCTACGACCCGGTTATGGCCTACGTCGATCTGTATTTCCCGTGGATCGCACAGGGAATGAACCTGAGGCTGGGGCGCTACATCTCCCTTCCGGATATCGAAGCCCAGCTTGCCCCGGACAACCTGATGGCCAGCCACTCCGACACTTACTCGGTCGATCCATACACCCAGACCGGCATCGTCAGTACGATAAGATGGACCAAAAACTGGACAACTCAGCTCGAGTTTTCGGGTGGTAACGACGTTGCCCCTTGGGACACCAAGAACGTCAAGCCGACGCCGGCGTTTTGTATCCAATACACTACCGACAGCGGCAACGACAGCATCTATCCCTGCGCCAACGGCATCAACGACGGCAAGTACGCGTACAACAATCTCCAACACATGGTTGTCACCTGGTACCACAAGTTCGCGGGGACGCACTGGAATACCGCCACAGAGACCTACTACATGTGGCAACGCGATGTGCCGAACGTGAACAATCCGAAAGCCGCTTCGCTGTTGATACCCGGACCCAGCTCGGGTGGGGCCTTCTGTTCCGGGGGAGCCCAAGGGCCTCTTACCTGTACCGCCCCTGAGTATGGACTGGTGAACTATCTCAATTGGCAGTTTCGCCCGAATGCGTTCCTTAGTTTCCGGAACGAGTACTACAACGACTACAAGGGACAGCGTACGGGCTTCAAGACGGACTATTCCGAACAAACGGTCGGTATTAGTTGGTGGATTGGCAGTGTGATCTTGATCCGGCCTGAGGTGAGGTTCGACTACTCATACGAGACACCGGCCTTTGACGGCGGCAGGAAATGGGGCCAGTTCACCTTTAATACAGATGCTATTTTTTTCTACTGACGTGAAGAGCGAACGACCGGGGCACCCAGAGGATTGTCGTAAGGAGCGCATTCCTGCTGGGACCCCGGCTCTATCTCGGCGGCGAAGTGTGAATTCGTTGCCGCGCAGCGCGACTAGATAACAACTTGAACCCGGGGTGGTACGCGCATGCCCCATCAAGGTGTTCAGGGGGAGAAACTTCAGATGGGAGGTCCGGATGCAAACTGATAGATGGATTAGATGGACGAGATCGCGCTTGGGACTCGGGCTATTGTCCCTGTGCCTGCTGGTAGGACTTTCAGGCTGTTGGAATGCGCCGAACGCGGCAACCTCGGCTGAGTACGGCGCGGCGATGGGCGGTGTGGCAGGCGGCGTTGTCGGCTGTTCCTTGGCTTATAGTTTTTCCAGTCGTCACAATGAAGGGACGGCCTTCGGGATTGGATGTCCGGTCGGCGTTGCGGCCGGTGCCCTAATAGGCGGGTCGCTCGGCTATTTCATGTATGGTCCACCTCCGCCGCAGTGGGTGCCACCTCCAAAGCCCGCACCGCCACCACCGCCGCCGCCTCCTCCACCGCCACCTCCGGCTCCCCAGAAGATCATATTGCGGGGCGTACACTTCGACTTTAACAAGGCGAAGATCCGGCCGGGAGACGCTGCTGTACTGGATGAAGCCGCGATAGCTCTCAAGGCGCATCCGAACACAGTGGTCAACGTCAACGGCTACTGCGATGCCATCGGCAGCGAGGAATACAACTTGAAGTTGTCAGATCGGCGTGCAGACGCGGTCGTGGACTACCTGGTGAAAGCCGGAATCCCGTCGACCCAGTTGATTCCGCACGGCTATGGCAAGACCAACTTCGTCGCGACCAACAAGACGGCCGAGGGCCGCGCTGAGAATCGGCGCGTCGAGCTGGTGCCGCAGGAGTAACTCAACCTCCCGGAACGACCAACTCCAAAC
>JBAWCX010000684.1:0-5337 GCA_049590495.1 Binatus sp. (SeqCode) | reverse complement strand
GCTCGACCCAATCGCCGTCGAGCGACGTCAGCGCGACTTCATCGCCTTCGGTCTCGCGCACGATTTCGAACAGCTTGCGCGCGTTGAGCGTCAGGCTTTTTTCCTTGCCGGAACACGCGACCTGGGTGCGGATTCCGACTTCGAGGTCGGTTGCGCTCAAGGTCAGCGCATTTCCGTCTGGTTCGAGAAGAACGTGGCCGAGTATCGGAACCGTCGTGCGCCGTTCCACGATGCCCTGGACCAGTCCCAAACCGCTAAGCAACGAAGCGCGCTCGATCGAAAGTCCCATGAATTGTTAGCCCGTCTCCTATTCCGGATCCTTAGATCTCTAAAAAAGAATAGCAGTAATAGTAGGAGTTGTGGATTTGTTGATTGATCCTGCAAGCGCCTGAAATTGAACGCTGAACGGTCGCTGAAAAGTTGTTGGCGAAAAAGCGGCTGATCGACAGGGCCGGCCTCGAGCGCACCGGCCCTGTCGATATCACTAACCTTATGCCCACCTCTTCCACAGCCTCCCCCACAATCGATTCACGCGGCATTGGCGCGAATCGATTTAAGCTCGCGCTCGATTTTCTCGATCGAGAGCCGAAAAGCCGAATCGTTTGTGACGCGGCGCATGATCAGGTTGTAGGCGTGAATCACTGTCGAATGATCGCGCCCGAAATGCTCGCCGATAGTCGGAAAGGAGCTGTCGGTCAGCTTGCGGCACAGATACATCGCGACCTGGCGGCAAAAGGCGATGTGCTGAGTGCGCTTCTTCGACTTCAGCTCGGCCAGACGGATATGGAAAAAATCCGCGACCGTCTTCTGTATCGATTCGACGTCGGGCTTCATGTCGTGATTGCGAATCAGATCCTGCAACGCCTGGCGCGCGAAGTCCACGGTGATTGCGGATTTGTTGTCGAGCGAGGCCAGCGCTGCCAGCCGCGTCAGGCATCCCTCGAGCTCGCGTACATTCGACGAAACGCTCTGCGCGATATACATCGCGACTTCCGGCGTCAGCCGCAGATTGTCGAGCACCGCCTTCTTTTGGATGATCGCAACCCGAGTCTCGAGGTCCGGCGGGGCGATATCCGCGATCAAGCCCATCTCGAAGCGATTGCGCAGCCGCTCCTCGAGCCCGGGGATTTCACGCGGGACTTTGTCCGAAGTCAGAACGATCTGATGCCGCTCGGCATGGAGCACGTTGAAGGTATGGAAGAATTCTTCCTGGGTGCGCTCGCGGCCGGCCAGGAACTGCACGTCGTCGAGGATCAACGTGTCGACGCGGCGAAATTTCTCGCGAAACTCGTTCATCTTGTCGCGGCGGAGCGAACTGATCAGCTCGTTCATGAAAATTTCGGCCGGCATGAACAGCACTTTCCTCGGCCGGTCGCCGCTCGCCCAGATGTGATGGCCGATCGCGGTCACCAGGTGAGTCTTGCCGAGACCCACGCCGCCATAAATGAAGAGCGGGTTGTACTTCTCGCCCGGCTGATTGGCGACCGCCTGCGCCGCGGCGTGCGCGAACTGATTGGCCGACCCAACCACGAACTCCGCGAAACTGTAGCGCGCATTCAGGGTCGGATGCCGATCTCCGCGCGGCGCGGCCGCCGACGTCCCACGATTCGCCGAGGACGCCTTGCCATTGCCATTAGAGACACCGTTACCGTTTGCATGGCCATTGCCATTGGCGTGGCCATTGCTCGGGCGTTGTTGCTGCGGCGCTACGGCGGCATTGTCGCCGAGAGTCAGCCGCACCTCCATCTGCGCACCTGCCTCCTTCGACAGCGCCGCGCGCATCAGGCCGAGGTAACGATCGTTGATCCAATCGCGGAAAAACCGATTGGGCGCCTCGACTGTGATGGTCGATCCTTGATGACCGACAAAATTGAGCGGCCCGATCCACGTCTCGTAGCCGACCTGACCCAGCTCGTCGCGCATGCGGTCAGCGGCTCGTTGCCACAATCCATTCATATCGTCATCCCCCAGCGAAAATCCGGATCGCCTCCCCGGCTCCGGAACTGGCGCGCGGTATCAGATCGCGCGCGAATTACGCACAAGCTTATCCACACCTGTGGATAACGAACATTTCTCTTTCTACAGCCAACAATTTGACGGCACGACACGCCGAACTATCAACTTGTTCGGGTTACGATCGGTTCTGTTAGGGTTAGAAATCTGATCGAGAACGAGAGCGAAATAGACGCGCTTCGAATCCATAACTAAACGCACCGCGAAGGAACCTGTCAGTGGAAATTGGTTCTGGTAAGTACGAAGTGTGCGGCCAAGTGAACGTGATAAACTTATTTCGTGATCAGAACAAGCGCAGGAAAATTTTTGGCTGTATGCGCGCGGATCGAAAAGGGAATTTCGCGCGAGAGTGATCGCGCGCCGCGCGCGCCAAATTTCGCGCCGATCCTGCGATCGCGTATATCTGCTCTGGGAGCCATCATGCGTGATCTCAATTTTTCGCGCGACGACGCAATTTGGTCTCCACTGGGAACGAATGCCGTCGAATTATTTTCGCGATCGCAAAAAATTTTTTTGATCGCACACGGATCCTCAGGAAAATCGCGGTGACATCACGCAAAAAATCAGATGAACTCTTCCACCGCGCTAGTGTTAAAATTCCTGGTGCGGTGAATTCTCCCGTGCGCGCGTGGAAGGCCGTCGGCGCAGCGCCAATCTTCATCGAAAGTTGCAGTGGTGCAACATTGATCGACGCCGACGGCAACACTTTTCTCGACTACGTATGCTCCTACGGTCCCGCCATTCTCGGACACGCACATCCACGCGTCACGCAAGCTGTCGCAGAGCAGGCGCGACTAGGTTTCGGCTTCGGCGCGCCGACGCGGCTGGAGGTCGAGCTCGCAGAATTGATCTCGTCGGCGATCAAATGCGCACAAAAAGTAAGATTGGTTACTTCGGGAACAGAAGCCGGAATGACAGCGCTCAGGCTCGCGCGCGCGGCGACCGGGCGTGAGAACATAATCAAGTTTGACGGATGCTATCACGGGCATAGCGACTCGATGCTGGTGCGCGCGGGCTCAGGCGGAATGACTCTCGGTCAACCTGACAGCGCGGGCGTTCCATCGGCGCTCGCCGCGATGACGATGGTTGCTCGATATAACTCGATTGAGACAGTCGAAGGTTTATTCCGCGCCGCGCCTGATAAAACCGCCGCAGTGATCGTCGAGCCGGTCGCCGCCAACATGGGCGTCGTGAATCCTGACGCCGGTGCGCTGAAAGCTCTCGCTGAAATCACGCACAAGAATGGCGCTCTGCTGATTTGTGACGAAGTTATATCGGGGTTCCGACTCTGCTTCGGATCGGTCGCTGAAAGTATGGGCGTCGCGCCCGACCTCATCATGCTCGGGAAAATAGTTGGCGGCGGAATGCCGGTGGGCGCCGTCGCAGGCCCGGCCAAAATCAGGGACTTGCTCGCGCCGGTCGGCCCGGTGTACCAGGCGGGAACGTTGTCGGGAAATCCGCTGTCGGTTCGCGCGGGTCTCGAAACACTTTGTGTTCTCCAGGAGACAAATCCGTACGGCGCACTCGACGGCGCTGGCGCGCGTCTTGAATCCGGACTTCGCGATGCGCTGAAAAAAAATCGCGAGTCTGGATGCGTCAACCGCGTGGGATCGTTGCTGACGATGTTCCTCGGTCCCGAGCGTGTGCGCGACGCCGACGAAGCTCGCACGTCCGACGCCGCGAAGTTCGCGAAGTTTTTCCACGGGATGATCGATCGCGGCATCAATATTCCGCCGTCGCAGTTTGAGGCTATGTTTCTCTCTACGGCGCACACCAACGCCGACATCGACCGCACGATCGCCGCCGCGGGCGAATCCTTGCACGACCTCACTACGGGTAAGTTCTAAAAAAATGGCGCTGAGCACTGGCAGAATGATGCGGTTTGCCGCGATCGGCTTCGAGTTCGCATGGCCGATGATCGCCGCCGCAATTCTCGGCCACTATCTCGATCTTTACTTCCACACCGACCCATGGCTGACGCTTGTGATGTTCCTGCTCGGAGTATTCGCCGGCTTCTGGAGGCTGATCCAGGAGCTCGCCCTTTTTCAGCGCGAGAATCGCGAGTCTTGATTGATATTCGCCGCCGACTAATCTTCTCTTTTGCGGCTTGAGAGTTCTCAAACATCTCGAGGTCATCGCGAATGTGCAGGAATATCAAAATCCTTTTCAATTTCGATCCGCCGGTCACTGACGACGAGATTCGCGCCGCTTCGCTTCAGTTCGTGCGAAAAATCAGCGGCTTCAACAAACCGTCGAAGGCCAACGAAGGTAAGTTCGCAGCCGCGATCGATGAAATAGCCGATGCCTCGACTCGTCTTCTTCGTTCGCTCGAGACGAACGCGCCGTCGAGGAATCGCGAGGAAGAGGCGGCGAAAGCAAAAGCACGCGCCGCGGAAAGATTCGGCACCTGATGGGATCCACGTGGTCAGTGCCGGCGATTGCGTCGATTCAGCGCACCAACTGCGTTCTGGTCGTGGTCAGCGCCGCGATTCTCGCTATGTTCGCCTCGATGCCCGTGGCCGTAGGATGCCTGCTCGGCGGAGCGGTCGTGATTGCAAACTTATGGATTCTGTCCGCGCTGGGCGGCCTTATCCTGGCCGCGTCCGGCGCGGGAATTTCCGGTGCGGCCGCCAAACTGGGCGCTCTCGCAATTCCGATGAAGCTGCTGATCGTCGTCGGCCTCGTCTATCTCATTTTCACGCGCGCGCACGTTGACGGGATGGGCTTTGGCGTCGGAGTCTTGACTCAGATGGCGGCTATCATTATTGAAACCGGGCGTGCTTCGCTCCGCGGCGTCAGCTAAAGTCGCCGCGGCGGAGAAATTGAATTGCAGAAGTCGGTAAATTTCCTGGAACTGATCGGTGGCGGCAGGATCCCCGAGGTGCTGATCGGCACCTGGATCGTGATGGGCATCCTGATCGTGTTTGGATTTATGGCGCGCGCCTCGCTCGCCGCGGCCGCTGACCCCGTGGTTCCCGACGAGGGACTGACCATCCGCTCGGTCTCCGAGATGATCGTCGAATGGCTCGACGGCTTCGTCAGTGAAGTCACCGAGATGCACGGGTCGCGCGCGATGGTCCCGTTTTTCGGATCCATTTTCATGTTCATCCTGTTCGCCAACTTCTTCGGCTTGATTCCCGGAATGGAGCCTCCGACCGGCGACTCCGACCTGACCTTCGCCCTCGGCATCATCTGCTTCGGCTATTTCATCTACCAGGGCTTCGCTTCGAACGGCATCGGGTATTTGCGAAGCTTCCTCGGCCCGTATCTGCCGTTAGCGGTGCTGATGCTGCCGATCGAGTTGGCCGACAACCTGTTTCGTCC
>JBAWCX010000683.1:0-7189 GCA_049590495.1 Binatus sp. (SeqCode) | reverse complement strand
CTAACAGGGACGAAGTCCCGCATCTTGGTACCGGGTGCAGGGGTCACCGCTGCCCAGGGAGGTGTGGAACCCAGGAGGGGTTTCACTACAATCAAGTTCTTCGATGCCCGCCCCTGCGCGGCGGGGCTCGTCAAGCCGTCGAGACGGCGCCGTGATCGTCGCAGTGCCCTTTGTCCGGATGATGAAGGTGTCCTCTCACGAGATAGTCTTCGTGACCACCATGCGGAATCATTTCATGTCCGCAACCAGCCCCATGCGAGTGCTTGGCGTCATGGGCGCCGCACGCATGAGTCGGGGTACAAGGGGATGGATTTGGGCCACCCTCAGTCAAGGCATGCTCATCGACGTGCCCTTGGTGGGCGCTGTGAAGATGCCCGTCATGCAGATAGTCGACGTGACCTTCGTGTTTCACCGCGGTATGGCCGCAGCCTGGACCGTGGGTATGGGAGTGCTGGTCATGCGTTTTGTGGTCGCTCATGTTACTGGCCTCCTTCCGACTGATGGCTGCCTGTCGAATTCATCCTTGGCGAGATAGAAAATTGAACAGCATCTCGGCGATGTGCTCGTCCACATCCCAATATTTGAGCGCCGAATGACAACCCGAGCAAGCATTTAAATTCCGTGCCCCTTTTTTCGCTTTTCCTACCCCCTGAACTTTTCCGCCTTACGCTTTCCGAATTATGATGGCAGACTGTGGGTGATGTTCGAGTATTTTCGATCTCCGCCTGCGACATTCGCGATCACGATTTGAGTTTGAGTACGCACGATAACCGCCCGAGAGTCCGCGGCAAGGTATCAGGAATGCATTCGAAACGGACTTGGTGGCCGGTTTTTTCAGTGTCTTTATTTGCGCTAGTAACGATTTTCCTCTCAAGTGTCCGTGCTCAAAATCTGCCGCCGCCTGGAGCCTATCAACCGATTCCAAATTTCACCGGCGTTGGCGCGGGACTTCAGTTCCGCGAATCGATCAACGATCGCTTCTCAGGCGTGCAGCCAATATTTCCGCTGCTGGTGGGTCCGAGCTTCGCAAATCTGCCGGCGGAGCAGGACGGGTTGCTGGTGTACTGCCAGGACTGCAAGCGAGCGACGCCATGCGTCAACGGCGGCGGTGGCGCCTGGGCGGTGGGAACGCGCGGGCAATGGTCGTGCTCGGCGGGCGCGCTCGAGGCAAGCCTCAACGCCAATGGCAACAAGATAACGTCATTAGCCAACGGAACAGTGTCGGGAGATGCGCTCTCGTTCGGGCAGACCTCAGGAGGAGACTTATCGGGCGCGCTGCCGAATCCTACAGTAGCGACGGTGCTGGATGGAAAGTCTCCGATTTATTCGGGGCAGACTGGCGCGCAGATCAACACGCTCTCAGGGGCGAGGGGCGACGGGTCGGATGCGATCAACGCGATCAACGTCAACGGGACTTTGAACGTAAAGGCTTTCGGCGCGAAGGGCGACGGAACGACCGACGACACGGTTGCACTGCAGACAGCCGCTGCCAGCTGTAACGGCCCTACGGTCACATTACCGGCCGGGATTTATAAACACTCCGTTCCGGTCGCCTATAACTGTCCGAATGGCGATATTGGTGGCGCGCCATTTACGGGCATCAATGGCGGAGGGCCGGGACAACCGGCGACGACGCTCACGCAGAGCTATGATGGTCCTTCCGTCATCATGGAAGCGCCGAGCTCAAACAACATTACGCTGGCGTCGCCGATAGTCGGGAGCAGCGGCAATTCCTTTTCGATGATCGGAAACTACAATGGCAGCATCGAACTCAATCTGCGCGACACGGCACAGATGAATTGGAACGGGCTTTCCGCTTTCACCGTCGAGGGATTTTTCAAGATAACAGCGGCCGGATCGTTCGACGATTTTTTTGTTCTGGCGCAAGGTGGAGCTACTGGCCATCCAGAAGGCGGCATCTTCCAGAACGGTTTATCTCCGCTCACCAATGGATTTGGTTCAGGTACGAGCAGCATATGCACCTTCGGGATAGGACTGAACGGAAGCAATCAGATAGGAGCATGTGCGGCAATCGGCGGAACGACTTTCCGTCTTGCTTCAACGACCACAGTTTCACTTAATACCGTCTACTACGTCGCGCTCCAGTACGACGGCTCGAATATCAAACTGTGGTTGACGACACCCGGCGCAGCCCTTGGTACGCCGGTTGCCACGCAAGCCGCGACCGGCACCGTGACGATGACTCCCTTTGAAGACGTCGCGATGCCTGGGATAAACGATGGTCTCCACGCTTTCCTGAACCTACAGCCTGAAAGTCCGATCGGCTCTGTGCAGAGTTGGCGGTTCTCAAACGCGTCGCGCGGCTATACGAATACGACGACCGCGCCCAACGCCAACCTTGCAGACGATGGCAACACGAGCCTCTTACTCAACTTTCCGTCGATGTGTACTTCGATAGGACAAGCCAACTGTTCGCCAGACAATATGGTAGAGGGAGTAAGCGGCACTAACGGCCAGAATGTCTATCTTCCGGTGCAAGGGAACAACGAAGCCAACTCCGTGAACGACACGAGCATCCACCACTTATACCAGAACGGCGGCGGCATCTCTTCCAATTGGTGCGTGAATTGTATGTGGTCACGCATAGAAGTCTCAGCTAGTCGCGAAGAAGCTTTTGAATGTAATGAGAATTGCTTTCAAACCACCTGGGACCATTTGCACGCGGTCTCGCCTTCTATCGCTTTCGATTTTGGTGAGTCTGCTCACGACGTAATTCTCATCCGCCCGTTCGCGGATGACCCGACGATTGGGATATTTGGTGGCAACTGGAATGCGGTCATTACGGCGCCGGAGGTAACCGATCGGGGCGATATTGTCCTGCCATTTTTCTTTTCTGTCTTTAAGGGTGTTATCAACGAAGACGTGCTCGACGTGGAGGCCGGCAATACGAACTACCTCACGTCCGCCTACATTCAAAATTCGTGGGGGCCGGTGGTTTTCAACGGCGGCTTGATGCTCTCGCTGAATAACAACGCGGCAGTGTACTATGACCCCTATTACGGGATTTCTTACGCGCCGCATTTCGTAGGCACCGTGTTCGGCGATATAGGAGGAAGTTCGCCGAGTTTCGAGGTTCATCAAGTAGCTCCCACTGGACCAGCTATTGGCAACTCGACGCCGAGGCAGGTCATCTTCGACGACACCACCAGCATCGCGCCATATTCAGACGGCAATTATGTCGTGAGTCCATGCATCGGAACGATCACTCTTGCTGCCGGCGCCGGGACCTTCACAGCGGCATGTGTTCACGCAGATTCAGCTTGCTCGTGCAACGCATCGCACACCTGCACGGTGGGAACTCCAGGCGCAGGCAGCGTGGGAATAACCGGGACCGGGACCGATCCTGTTCAGGTGGCATGTCAGTAAGAATTAAACCTCACCGGTAGCGGTCCGCCCGGCGAACGGCAGCATCGCCCTCACCGGCATCGGAACAGAGATGTTCGCGGCGAACCGCGATAGCATCGCGACGGTGCCGCGATTGCGAAACCGGTTGCGTTTGCGTTGCGTTGGCGCGACATATTGCGAGCGAACCCGCGTCGTAATAAGTCTCGCCTTTTCTTAGACTCTCGTTACTTGCTTTAACGTCAGCGAACTTGCTAGCATCCAAGCTCGATCCGGACTGGACACTTTTTCGCAGTGGAAAGGGATTTGGGTGATAGTTTTCGTCACGCAGAGATCCTTAGTGGTCGAAGCGGGCTTGCGCGATCCAGACTGGCATTTCACGGTTCACTATACTTTGACGGTATTTACCTTCGGAAATCAGAAGCAAAACTAGATGCGCGATCAATCGGTGAGTCTCAATCAGGTCGCGGCTGACGGCTGCCCAAACGCACAAACGGTGCGCCGGCGCTGAGGCGTGTTCATTTCCCGGGAAGCGAACGGCTGGGGGAGGCATGAGTTCTAACGGCGTTTATCGGAAAGCCCGCTTGATGGGAGGGCGGACGCATGGCCGGCGAAAACCTCTCGCGACATTGGCCATGACCGGAGCGTTCGCGGTAATACTGACGACGGCGGCATGGAGCGCGGACCTCGTGGGCCATGTCGCAAATGAAACCGGACAACCCGCGATGGGGGTTCAAGTTTCGGTGCTCGATTCATCGGGCGCAGCCGCGGGTTCGGTCGTCACCGATGCTGAAGGATCGTACCGAGTACGCGGTCTGAAGCCGGGTCCTTACACGCTGGCGCTTAAGGGTCAGTCAGTGATGTCATATGTGCCCACAGAAGGGTTGACCGTAAATTGGGGGTTGTCGTCGACGGCACTACCGCTGGCGATCGCAAAGGCGGGAGCCTCGGCAACGGACTCGAAGGTATCGAAATCGAAATGATCAAACACGCGACACGTTGGGTTCTGTACATAGTTGCCGCATTTGCGGCCGCGGCGCTGATAGGCTGCGCGAGCACACCACCTCCGGGAGATTCGCCGCCATCCGCGGCGGCTGCAGCACCATCGGCGGCGGCTGCATCGCCATCTGCGGCGGATTCACCCTCATCGGCGGCGGCAGCATCGCCGGAGGCAGTTTCGTCGCCGGCAGCAGCGCTGGCTGAAGAACGCGTACCAAGCGTTGCGAACTCGCCGAAGAACCTCGAGCGGCTGCAAGCGCTCTGGGCCGTGCGATCGAAAGAGACCTCGACCGACTATCCGATCGGTATCGGCGACGTGCTCCAGATCTCAGTGCCTGGAGTGGATGATTTCAAGGAACGCACCGTGAGGGTTGGCAGCGAAGGCAATATCGATTTGCCGCTGGTCGGCTCAATCCACGCCGCCGGCGTTCCGGAGTCCGAGCTGCGGGACAAGCTCACCACGGCGCTCGAAAAATACATGTACAACCCGCAGGTGGACCTGTTTGTCAAGGAATACAAGAGCCGGCAGGTCGCTGTGGTGGGTGCCGTCCGAGCGCCGGGATTGGTCACACTCAGTGGAGCGGGCGAATCGATTCTCGACGTGATAACGCAGGCGGGCGGCACGACCCCCGAGGCGGCCGACGAGGTCGTCATCATGCCGCAGACCACCAGCGGAGGCATACAACTGCAGCGTATCGCGCAATCCGTGGCTTCGCCGGGCGAAGAAGCCGGCCGCCAAATCAACGTCGCGAACAACGGGGATCCTCATGCCGGCCCTCCGGCCAACGTTCTGACGGTGCCGCCGAAAGGCGCGCCCACGCTGCAGGATCTGCAGCAGAGCGTGACCAACGGCCCCTCAGTGGTGATTCCCTTGAAGGCTACCGCCATGACCGGGAGCGCGCATTTCATGAACATGCCGGTGGAACCCGGCGATATAGTCGTGGTCCCTGGCGGGGGCAATGTTATGGTAACCGGCTGGGTTTACCGGCCGGGCTTTTTCCAGGTTGGTTCAGGACTGACGGTGCTGGGAGCGGTCGGTTCGGCGGGCGGAGCCATGTATGCAGCCAATCCTTCGGACGCGACGCTGATGCGCAGCGATGGCAATGGCAACAAAGTGGCGATACCTGTCGATCTAGACGCGATTGCAAAAGGTGCGGCACCCGACATCCCGGTCCGGGCGAACGACGTAATCGACGTTCCATACTCGACCACCAAGATTGGACCTTATGTCGTGTACAACGTGCTGACACGGATGGCGATCCCGCTGCCGACCTTTTAGGGGGTGCTTACTAACGATATGACTCAACCGTCACCATATTTCATTCGCCGCACGAGCCATCTCGAGGAACCCGTGCGCGGGGCCGGATTCGGCGCGGGAGGCTTCGAGGAAGAAGAAGGCCGTATAGATTTGCTTGGCTACTGGCACGTAGTCCGCAAGCGCCTGGCGCTGGTTATCGGGGTCCTGTTCGGAGTGATGGTTTTGACCACAATCTACGCATTCATGCAGACGCCGCTCTACACGGCGGAGGCGAGGATACTGCTGAAACCGGGAACTCCGCAGATCATGGAGGGCAAGGACGCGTCGCAGGATCAGGAGTTCGAGTTCGATACGGATATGTACGAGAACTTCCAGCGAACGCAGTACGAAATTCTGCGCAGCAGAACTCTGGCCGCCTATGTAATTCGCGCGGAGAACCTGGAGCAGAACAAGGCGTTCATCGGACCAAAGCCACAACCGGGCCTGGTTTCGTCCGCGCTGTCGTCGGTCAGCCATTGGCTGAATCAAACCAGCGGGCGCAAGCCGCGGCCGGAACCCGCAGACCCCGAGACGGCGCACAACAGAGTTAACCCGGGATTGGTCAGTGCTTACCTGGGTGGTCTGCGGATAGCGCCGGTCGCCGATACCGATCTCGTGACGATCGGATACGTTTCGACCGATCGGAATCTTGCCGCCAAACTGGCCAACGCGCACGCGAACGGATACATCGCGCTGGGAATCCAACTGCGCAGCCAGGCCAATGAGGAAGCGGAGAGCTTCCTCAAGCAGCGGCTGAGTGAACTCAAGGACGCACTGGAGAAGTCCGAGATCGCGGTGAATGACTATCGCCGCGCCAAGGGAATTGTCCCCGGACTGATGTCGCTCGACGGCAAGGAGACAGTCGTTCTGGACCGAATTTCGGAATTGAGCAAGAACCTTACGACCGCGCAGGTGGAGCGAATTGGGCTCGAAGCGCAGGTGCAGCTGATCAACAGCCGCAAATATGATTCGATGCCGGCTGTGATGGGCGATCCGGGGGTTCAAGCCGTGCAATTGCAGTTGAATACGCTTGACGCCGACTACGCCAGCATGGGGAAAAAATTCAAGGCCGACTACCCGCCGATGCTGCAGATGGCGGCCAAGCGACATGAACTGGAACAGCGCCTGGACGCGGAGATTTCGGGGGTCATCTCGGGAATCCAGGGCTCTTACCAGGCCGCATCGGACAAGGAAAAAAAGCTTCAGACCGAGATGGACAAGGAGCGCCAGCAAGCGCTGGGGCTCAACGATGCGGCGGTTGAATACGCGATTCTGCAGCGCGAAGTCGATACCAACCGCGAACTCTATGAGAGCGTGCTGCAGCGGATGAAGGGGATCGCGCTGGCGGCAGAGTCGCAGACCTCGAACATCATTATCGTGGATCCGGCGGAAACGCCGGGCGGGCCCTCCAGTCCGAGGAAATTCAGCATGGTCACCCGCAACTGCGCGCTGGCGCTGGTCGCGGTGATCGGGCTGGTCTTTGGCCTGGAATACCTGGACACCACGCTCAAGACGCCGGAGCAGGTGGAA
>JBAWCX010000682.1:0-3314 GCA_049590495.1 Binatus sp. (SeqCode) | reverse complement strand
GGCGGGCTCGCCGCGCGCTGCGTTGGCGGCCGGGATTGCGGCGGTGCATCAGAGTCCGATGCTGTTCGAGCGGATGACGTGGGAGGAAAATCTCGCGCTCGGCGGCTTCGATCCGGATGGCAACGCGCTCGACCTCGCGGCTGTCGCCACGCGAGCGCGCGCGCTCGCTGCAAAACTCGGGTTCGAATTGCCGCCCGCCGGCACCACCGTCGAGAGTCGTTCAGTCTCAGAGCGCGTTCGGCTCGAAGTGCTCCGCGCGCTGAGCTTCAATCCACGCGTGCTGATTCTCGACGAGCCGACCAGCGTGCTCGCGCCTTCGGAGCTGACTGCGTTCCTCGGCTTGTTGCGCAACCTGCGCGGCGAGGGGCGAATCGTCGTACTGATCACGCACAAACTGGCCGAGGCGATGGCGGTCGCCGATCGAATCACGGTCTTGCGACGCGGGCGCGTGGTCGCGTGCACGACTCCGGCCGAGACCAGCGAGGAGAAACTGGCCGGCCTGATGATTGGCGAAATTGTGATTCAACCCGACGCCGTCGCGGCGAGGCTGCAGCCCGGCGAACCGATCCTGCAGATCGAAAATCTCACGCTCGACGATCGCATCGGGCGCAGGATTCTTGATGGACTTTCGTTTCGCGTCGCCGCGGGCGAGATCGTGGGCGTGGCCGGCGTTGACGGCAATGGCCAGACTGAACTGGTCGAACTGCTTGCGGGCGTGCGTCATCCGAGCAGCGGAAGAATAACTTCGGATGGCGCGATGGCGGTGATACCGCAAAATCGCGATCTCGACGGACTGATTCTCGACATGAGGCTGTGGGAAAACCTGATTCTCGCGCGTCCGCTCCGGGAGCGAGTGACGTCGCACGGATGGCTGAACACCTCGCGCGCGATCGAGCTTTGCCGCGAGCTTGTCGAGCGTTTTCGGATTCGCGCGCCCGGTCCTGATACCCTCGCCAGCGCGCTTTCGGGCGGGAATCGCCAGCGGCTGGAAGTGGCGCGAGCGATCGCGTCGCGGCCGCGGGTGATCGTCGCCCACAATATCTGTCGCGGCCTCGATCTCGCCGCGACCGCCGAGGTGCATCGCACGATTCTCGAGTTCGCGGCCGGCGGAGGCGCGGTGCTGTTGATTTCCAGCGATCTCGACGAGTTACTTGCGATATCGGGGCGGCTGCTGATTATCAGCGGCGGGAAAATTCGCGAGACGAATCCCGGCGAGCGCGATCCCGAGCGGCTGGGCCTGCTGATGGCCGGGGCGCGCGACTGATGCTGTCCTCGATTGCGAAACCGTTCGCGGCGCTGGCGCTCGCGGCCGCGCTAATCTCGATTGTTCTCGCCGCCCTCGGCGCGTCTCCGCTCGGCGTGTTCGCGGCGCTCGGCGAGGGCGCTTTCGGCAACTGGTACGCATGCGTCGACACGATCGTAAAATCCACGCCGCTGATCTTCACGGGGCTTGCGATCTCGCTCGCCTTCTCTGGCGCGCTGTGGAATATCGGCGCTGACGGACAGCTTACGATCGGCGCGATTGCGGCCGGCGCGATCGGACCGCATCTCGGCGATTGCCCGCATGCGATCGCAATCGCGACAATTCTCGCTGCCGGCGCGATCGGCGGCGCGGCCTGGGGCGGGCTTGCCGGATGGCTGCGCGCGCGGCGCGACGTGAATGAAGTCATCAGTACGATCATGCTGAACTTCGTCGCCGTGCAGGCGCTCAGTTGGGTCGTGCACGGTCCGCTGATGGAACCGTCGCGCGCGTATCCGACCAGCTCGCCGATCGCCTCCGCAGCGCAGCTCGACTTTTACTTTGCGCCAAGCCGCTTGAACCTGGGGATGCTGCTCGCGGTCGTGCTCGCCGCCGCATGCTACATGCTGTTGTTCAATACCAGGGCAGGATTCGAGCTGCGCGCGATGGGCCGCAACCGCCGCGCCACGACATTTTTCGGCATCCGAATTCCCGCGCTCACAATCCAGGTGATGGCGTTGTCGGGCGCGCTGGCGGGGCTTGGCGGCGCCGTGCAGGTCTCCGCGATTTCCCATCGATTGTACGAGAAGCTCTCGCCCGGATGGGGTTTCGAGGCGATCGCGGTCGCATTAGTGGCGCGCCTGAATCCGCTCGCGATCGTCCCGGCCGCGCTTCTGTTCGGCGCGCTCGACAACGGCTCGCAGGCGATGCAGCGAACGCAGGGGATCTCGCCCGAGCTGGTGCAGGTCATCCAAGGTCTCGTCATTTTGATCATCCTCGCGTTCGACACGCCGGCGTGGAGCGGACTGCGCGAGAATATTTTCGGCGCGTCTGGCGATGATGCGGCGACGGTGCCGCCGGTTGCGGAGATGCCAGATGCTTGAAGCGTTTCTCGTCTCTGTGATCACCATGGCGACTCCCATCCTGCTGGCGGCGCTGGGCGAGTTGCTGGTCGAGGAAAGCGGCGTCGTCAATATCGGTATCGAAGGCGCGATGCTGGTGGGCGCGTTCGCGGCGCTCACGATCGCGTACTTCAGCGGCAGCACCGCGCTCGGCCTGGCGGGCGCAGTCGCGGCGGGCGTCGCGATCAACGCGATCTTCGCGATCCTCGTCGTGAATCTCGCCGTCAACCAGGTCGTGACCGGCACCGCCGTCAGTATCCTGGCGCTCGGGTTGACGGGAGTCTTCTATCGCAAGCTGTTCGGCGTGACCGGCAAGGCGTTCATGGTGGCGCCGATTGCGAAAATCCCGCTCGGTCCGCTCGCGCGAATTCCGCTGCTCGGGCCGGTGCTCTTCGATCACAACGCGCTCGTGTACCTCACGTTCATCCTCGTGCCTGCGCTGTGGTACGTGATCGCGCGCACGCGCTATGGCTTGCGGCTTCGCGCTTGCGGAGAGCGTCCCGAAGCGGCAGACGCGCTGGGACTCGGCGTAATCGCAACGCGATGGCAGGCGCTGATCGTGTCGGGCGCGCTGACGGGATTGGCCGGCGCGTTCTTGACGCTCGCATACGCCAACACCTTCGTCGAAAATATCTCGGCCGGCCGCGGCTTCGTCGCGCTGTCAGTGGTGATCGTAGGACGATGGAACTCGTGGGGCCTCGCGGCCGCATCGATCCTGTTCGGCGCCGCGATGGCATTGCAATTCGGATTGCAGGCGCTCGGCACCACTGCGCCATACCAGCTATTTCTCGCGCTGCCATATGCGCTGACATTGGTCGTACTCGCAGGCTTCGGCGGACAAGCAGCGGCGCCCAGCGCGCTGGGCGAGCCTTACCGCCGACAGTAGGGGGAAGGGAAGGGTAAATCACTTTATTTGATGCGGAACCCGCCGTGGGTTCCGCGCCTCCTTGGGC
>JBAWCX010000681.1:0-5647 GCA_049590495.1 Binatus sp. (SeqCode) | reverse complement strand
CCACCTCTCCCTGACAGGGAGAGGAAATAGGTCATGGCTGCTGACGACGCATCGCTGGAGGCGCTTGGGCAGTATGCGCTTCGCTTCGTTAAGCCGGGGCATACGATTGGGCTTGGGACCGGGCGGGCGGCGAGCGCGTTCATTCGGGCTCTGGGAGCCAGCGGGATCGACGTGCGTGGGGTTCCTACTTCCTCACCGGCCGAGGAATTGGGGCGCTCGATGGGGATTCCGATCGTCACGCTGGCGGAGGCGGGGAAAATCGATACCGACATCGACGGTGCCGATGAGGTCGATCCGCGGCTCAACCTGATTAAAGGCTACGGCGGCGCGCTGGTGCGCGAAAAGATCGTGGTGGCGTCCTCGCGGCGGTTCGTCGTGCTGGTCGGCTACGAGAAGATGGTGAAGAAGCTCGGCGACCGTGGGAGTATCCCGGTCGAAGTGGTGCAGTTCGGACTGCCGCTTGTGACTGCGAAGATCAAAGCTATGGGGATGAAGCCTCGCGTTCGGGAAAACGACGGCCAGCAGTTCGTTACTGACAATGGCAACCTGATTCTTGATTGCGCGGTGAAGAAAATCGCGAATCCGGCGCGGCTGGATCGCGAACTCCTAGCGATTCCCGGCGTGGTCGGCACCGGGTTGTTCATCGCGATGGCGGACCTCGTTCTGGTGGCCGAAGAATCGGGGAAAATTCGTACCCTGAAGCCCTGACAAGGTGGGTTCACCAACTAACGACGCCGATTCCGCGCGCGCGGCGCGGGCTGACCTTGAAAAACTCTATCGCGCGGCTGTCGCGGCGGTCGATCCAGCGCGACTCGTCGGTATCGCGATGGACGGCGGATGCCATGGCGCAGAGCAGGTTCCTGATTTGATCGCAGGCGCGTCGCGAGTCTTGATGGCGGCGGTGGGCAAGGCGTCGGCGGGAATGGCGCTCGAAATCGAGCGCCGTATCGGTGAAAGGCTCGTCGATGCGATCGCCGTAGTTCCAAAAGCTTCCGCCGCGACGACAACGCTGTCGCCGGGACCAACGCTGCGAGTTGTTGCGTCCAGTCATCCGGTGCCCGATGAGTCCTCCGAGCATGCCGTGCACGTGGCGTGCGAGATGTTGCATCGGGCGACGGCTGACGACCTGGTGATTATCGCGATCAGCGGAGGCGCGTCGGCGATGTTCACGCTGCCGGCCGCGGGACTCACGCTGGCGGACAAGATAGCGGTCAACCGGGCGCTGCTCAAAGCCGGTGCGTCAATTCGCGAGCTCAATATTGTGCGCAAACACCTCTCGGCCGTGAAAGGCGGACGCCTGCTGCGTCATTGCGGAGGCGCGCGCGTCCTCGGCCTGATTATTTCCGACGTGCCTGGCAACGATCTGTCGACGATTGGCTCGGGGTTGACCGCAGGCGACTCCAGCAGTTTCGGCGACGCGATCGGCGTGATGAAGCGTCGCAGCGTCTGGGGACGCGCGCCGGAAGCGGTGCGCTCGTACCTCGAGCGGGCGGTCGCTGGTGATGCGGGAGCGACGGTGAAGCCGGACGATCCGATCCTCGAGCGTGTGGCCAACGTGATCATCGGCGACAGCGACCTGGTTCTGGAAGCCGCCGAACGGGCAGCGGTGGCGCTCGGTTATCATCCGCAGAGGAGTAAGGCGCTGCATGGCGAGGCCAACGACGCGGGCCGCGCGCTGGCGAAGGACCTGTGCGAAATCACGCGCGAGCGGGTGTGCGTCGTGGCGGGCGGCGAGCCGGTCGTGACTGTGCGCGGCGGTGGTAAGGGCGGTCGCGCACAGCAATGCGCACTCGCGATGGGAATCGAGCTGTCGCAAATCGGGGGCGGGAGGCGAATCGCGGCGCTGGTCGCGGGCACCGACGGAATCGACGGGCCGACCGATGCGGCAGGCGCGTTCGCGTCGTCGAGCACAGTCGCCGACGGGGAGCGCGCCGGAGTCAGCGCCGCGACCGCATTGACGCGCAACGACGCCTACAACTTCTTCAAAGCGTCGGGCGGGCTGTTCGTCACAGGACCAACGGGCACCAACGTCAGCGACATTTTTTTCGGTCTTGTGAACTACTGAGCAGACGCGTCGCGCGGAATCCGGGTATTGTAATATCTGCAAAGCGGTTAGCGCGAGCATGCCTAAGCATCATAAAGATGGATTTGGCTCAACGATAAAGTTTGTGTCGGAGAGCTCTTTTCACTAGCATTTAAGCAATATTCAACGAACGCTCAGAAGAACTACGGAGGAAAGTCTTATGAGGCGCAGCATCAGTATCATCGGCAGCGTCCTGCTCGCGGCCGCGCTCATCTCGCCGGCTTGGGCCAAGCCGGGTAAAGGTAACGGTAACGGCGGCGGTGAATCGCAGGCAGGGGGGCTTCCGGCCCTGGAGGATCGAGTCGAGGCGGATGAGGCCTTGATTGCCACTCTGCAAGGCCAGAACAACTTTGCGACGGTCATCGAAACCGCCACGACCTGTACGCTGGTGAATTCCTTCAGCGGCGCGGGCCCGGTGATAGCGACGTTTGTCTCCGACGGCGTGTGCGAGATCACTTTCAGCAAGGACGTCAGCGCGTGCTCGGCAGTGGCAACCATCGTTGGCATCCCTCCAGGCGAGATCAGCGTTAGCTCCTCTACGAAGACTATCACTGGTGACAGCTGGGACGTCTCCACCTTTGTTCCAGCCCCGACGGCGGCGGCCGCGGATTTTAACCTGACAGTAACCTGTCCGTAAGTTGTGACGAGTTGAGTCGCCCGCAAGCGGCTCGACACAAAACCGGAGTAGACACGAAGCCCGGCGGTCTTCAATGACCGGCCGGGCTTCTTTTTTCTATTTGCGGTTGAATGCCATCGACCGATCTCCTAGACCGAGTACCGTGACCAAAAAGAAAAAATCCGACAACACCGCGAAGCCGCATCGCGGGCGCGCAGTTACGTTGATTCCGGGCGACGGCGTCGGGCCCGAAGTGATGAACGCGGCGCTCGCGGTCATCGAGGCGACCGGCGTCAAGCTCGAATGGGATCGGCAGTCGGCGGGAATGAACGCGTTCCGGCGCTTCGGAACTCCTGTGCCCGACGCGCTTATCGAATCGCTCAAGCGCACGCGCGTCGCGCTCAAGGGCCCCCTCGAGACGCGCGTGGCGGAAGGATGGCGGTCGATCAATGTGCATCTGCGGCGCACCTTCGACCTCTACGCCAACGTGCGCCCCACCATGAACTTTGCCGGCGTGCATACTCCCTTCAGCAACGTCGATCTGATCGTCGTGCGCGAGAATACCGAGGACCTGTACTCGGGAATCGAGCACGAGATCGCGCCCGGCGTCGTCGAGAGTATCAAGGTGATCACGGCGCGCGCGTCGCGGCGAATCGCGAAGTTCGCGTTCGAATATGCGCGGCAGCATCGGCGGAAGTCAGTCACTGCAATTCACAAAGCCAATATAATGAAGCTGTCGGACGGCTTGTTTCTGAAATGCGCGCGCGCGGTGTCTGCCGGCTACCCTGGCATTCGCTACCACGAGCAAATCGTCGACGCCGCCTGCATGCGCCTGGTGACGCATCCCGAATCGTTCGACGTGCTGCTGCTGGAAAATCTCTACGGCGACATCGTGTCGGACCTGTGCGCGGGGCTGGTCGGTGGATTGGGGCTGGTGCCGGGCGCCAACTACGGCGACAAGGGCGCGATTTTCGAAGCGGTGCACGGGACGGCGCCGGATATCGCGGGCAAAGGAGTCGCGAATCCGATTGCGATGATCCTGTCGAGCGCGATGATGCTCGACTACCTGGCGCATCGCGCGGCCGCCACGAAGATTCGCGCGGCGACCGCCTCTGTCCTGCGCGCAGGCAAGGTGCTGACGCGCGACGTGGGCGGAAAAGCGTCGACCGGCGAAGTCACGGCGGCAATCGTTAGTGCGATGTCGCGCGGTTGATGGGAAGGGTAAATCACTTAATTTAATGTGAAACCCCCCGTGGGTTTCACACTTCCTTGGGCAGGGGCGACCCCTGCACCCGGTACTAAGAAAGATGCGGGACTTCGTCCCTGTTAGAAGTGTTTTTTGTGTCATCCTCCTCACGCCGCTGTTCCAATCCTCGCCTCGGCTGCTATATGCGATTGCCATGAACACGCTGCGCACCGAGACCCGCAACGGCGTCGGCACGATCACGCTCATCCGCGCCGCCGAGTACAACACAATCACGCCTGAACTGCGCGACGAGCTCGCCGCCGCTATCGATCTCGCCGACGCCGACCGCGACGTCCACGTAGTACTGCTGCGCGCCGAGGGTCCCGCCTTCTGCGCCGGCTATGCACTCGCAGGCTCGACGCGCGCGCAAGCCGGCGAGACTTCGCGCAATCGCGTGTGGGATTCCGTCGCCGACTACGGCATGATCTCGCAATACGTCAACGTGTACATGAAGCTCTGGTACGCGCGAAAACCCACTATCGCCGCCGTCCACGGATGGTGTATCGGGGGCGGCACCGACATGGTGCTATGCGCCGATTTGATCCTCGCCGCCGAGTCCGCGTCGTTCGGCTATCCGCCGTCGCGCGTGTGGGGCACGCCGACCACTGCGATGTGGGTGTATCGGATGGGTCTCGAACGCGCCAAGCGCTACCTGCTGACGGGCGACGAAATCCCAGCCGTCGAGGCCGCGCGCATCGGGCTGATCCTCGACGTCGTCCCCGACGCCGAGCTCGATACGCGCGCGACCGCCCTCGCCGAGCGGATGGCTCGCGTTCCGACTAATCAACTGCAGATGCTCAAGCTGCTCTGCAATCACACCGCCGAGAACATGGGCCTGGCGACATCGCGGCTGGTGGGCTCGTTGTTCGACGGAATCGCGCGGCATACGCAGGAAGGCCTGGATTTCGTCGCGCGCGCGGAGGCGGCAGGCTTCCGACAAGCCGTCCGCGAGCGCGACGACCCATTCGGCGATTACGGCTCCGGCCCGCGCTCGAAGAGTCGCGCGTCGAAGAAAAGCGGCAAAAGGAAAACTTAATTTAACGTGAAACCCGCGGTGGGTTTCACACTTCCTTCGACAGGGGTGACCCCTGCACCCGATGCTAGGAAAAGATGCGGCCTGACGGCCTGTTAGAACTCGTTGGGGCGGAGGCGCGGGTGAGGTTCCGACTCTTACCTCGCCCGTTATGTTACGGGAGAGGCGGCCGGACGCATCGCGGCCGGTAGGTGAGGGTTCTGCGATCGCACCACAGAAGCTCGCGCGCCCACTTTTTCGTGTTGTCTATTTTTGTGTCATTCTGAGCAGCTGGGCAGGGTGCGAAACCATTCGATGACTACCACTGACACTACCGTTGCCCCTACCCTCTCCGCCGCCGACGGCTTCCGGCTGCGCGGCCATCAGGTTACTCGTGTCGAGGCCTTGAGCGACGTGGTCTTCGCCTTTGCGCTGACCCTGCTGGGCGTCTCGCTCGGCGTGCCAAGGACGTTCGATCAGTTGCTCGAGACCATGCGAGATTTTCCGGCCTTCGCGATCTGTTTCGCGATCCTTATCAGGCTCTGGCACGACCACTATCGCTTCTTCCGCCGCTACGGTCTGCAGGACGGCACCACTATTTTTCTGAACAGTGTCCTTTTGTTTATCGTCATACTTTTCGTTTACGCTCTCAAGTTTCTCGTCAGCCTGTGGGTCACCGTGTTGACCACT
>JBAWCX010000680.1:0-6078 GCA_049590495.1 Binatus sp. (SeqCode) | reverse complement strand
CCGCCCGCCTCTCCCGTGAAAAGAACGGGCGAGGTGTTTCGGACAGAGAACAACAGCCTCTCCCTTAACCCTTCTAGCAGGGCGAAGCCCGCATCTTCTTCTTGATACTGGGTGCAGGGGTCACCCCTGCCCAGGGAAGTTTGAAACCCACGGTGGGTTTCATTTTAATTGATAGAGTTTCCCTCTATGGCAGTGGCTGAGAAAAGTGCGGGTGCGATTCGGCGGGTATTGGTTATTTTTCCTGGGGCGCTTGGGGACCTTGTTTGTTTTTTGCCGGCGCTGGGGGTTATCTCGCGGCGGCATCCGGGGGCGTCGATCGAGTTGATGGCGCGGTTTGAGTTGGGGCGGCTTGTTGTGGAGAGGACTGTTGTTGCGCGGGCGCATTCTATTGATGCTCGCGAGGTTGGGGCGTTGTTCGCTGATGAGGGGGCAGACAGCGCGCGCGGGTTTTTTGGGGGGTTCGAGCGTATCTATTCGTTCTTTGCGTCGGATGACTCGCGGTTTCGCGCGCGACTGGTTGCGGCTAGCGATGGCGTCGTCTCGTTTCATCCGTTTCGGCCTGGTGGCGACGGGCATGTGGCGACGGGCTACTTGCGCACGATTGGCGAGGCGGATTCGCTGATCGAGCCTCGGATTGAACCGACGGCGGATGACCTTGCGGGGGCGGCGCGCCTACTTGAAAAGTCGAAATGCGACACCCCCAATCTGATCGTGATTTTTCCTGGCAGCGGGAGTCCTGGCAAGAATTGGCCGGCTGACAAGTTCGCGGCGCTTGCATCGATGGTGGCTCGTCGCGGTGCCCATCCTTCTTATGAGGTCCCTCACCCGACGCTCGCAGACGAGCGTCGACCTCTCCCCATACAGGGAGAGGGGAAGACGGCGCTCGATTCTGAGGGTCTGTCTCCTCCGATACAGGAAGAGGGGAAGAGTTGCGTCGTCGTTCTGGGACCTGCTGAGGTGGCGCTCGAATCGATGTTTCGCGATTCGGGCGTGCCGGTCCTCACGGACCTTGATTTGCCGATCGTTGCGGCTATCGCGCGGCTTGCGTCGGCATTTGTTGGCAACGATTCGGGCGTGTCGCATCTGGCGGCTGCGGCCGGCGCTTCCGGCGTGGTTTTATTTGGACCGACCGATCCATTGCGATGGCGGCCGCTTTGTGCTCGTGGACGAATCGAGGTTTTCAGGCGCGAGCCTATCGATTCGATCGAAGTGCGGGACGTTGCCGCCGCTTTATCAAAAATTTGTGGACCAGCCTCAAAGATAATACACTGGTAGGCCATGAGCTTCATCAAGACGACGGTCCTGCTGGGTCTGATGACGGGGCTGCTGATGGCGATAGGCGGCCTTATCGGAGGCCGGCACGGCGTCGTGATCTTTTTCGTGATCGCGGCGGTGATGAACTTCTTCAGCTACTGGTTCTCCGACAAGATCGTGCTGAAAGCCTACGGCGGGCAGGAACTCGACGCCGCATCGGCGCCCGAGCTCTATTCGATCGTCAACGAGCTGGCGCATTCGGCGGGAATCCCGATGCCGCGTCTGTACCTGATCGATTCCGACACGCCCAACGCCTTTGCGACCGGCCGCAACGTGCATCATGCGGCCGTCGCCGTGACGCGCGGGATCATGCGAATCTGCACGCGCGAAGAGTTGAAGGGCGTCATCGGCCATGAGCTCTCGCACGTGACCAATCACGACATACTGACCAGCTCGATCGCGGCGACGCTGGCGGGCGCCGTGATGATGATCGGCTCGATGATTCGATGGGGCGCCATTTTCGGACTTGGCAGTCGCGACGACGAAGAAGGCGGCATCGCGGGACTGCTGATCGCGGGCATCCTCGCGCCCGTCGCGGCGACGCTCATTCAACTTGCGATTTCGCGCACGCGCGAGTACCAGGCCGACGCGAGCGGCGCCAAGCTCACGCATAATCCGCTGTACCTGGCCAGCGCGCTGCGCAAGCTCGAGGCCGCCAACGAGCGGATGCCGATGGACGCCAGCCCCGCGACGGCCCATATGTTCATCGTGAATCCGCTGAGCGCGGCGGGAATCTCGCGGCTGTTCTCGACGCATCCGCCGATCGAGGAGCGAATCCATCGACTCGAACAGATGACGTCGTCGGGGCAAATTGGACAAGGGTGACGGTGGCTTCGATGGAAGAACAAGAAGATAAGCGCGGATTCAAGGTCCAGGACCGCCGGCGGTTCTCCGCTGAGGGCGAGGCCAAGCCCGGCGGCGACGACGCGCCGTCCGAGCGCACTGAAGCGCTGGATATAAAATCCAAACCTGCCTCATCCGGGCCCGAGCCGGCGTCGAGGCCGCAAGCCGCCGCCGCGCAGCCTGCGCCGAGCCCGCAATCGAGCGAACCTCCGCCCGAGCTGACGTTCGCGGCGTTTCTATGGAGCCTGTCGGAGCAGGCGCTGGCGGCGCTGGGCGAGATACCCGATCCGATGAGCGGCAAGGTGACGCACGACCTGATCCTGGCGCAGCAGATGATCGATATCATCATAATGTTGCGCGACAAGACGCGGGGAAACCTCGATCCTCATGAACAAGCGTTGCTCAAAGAGATTCTTTCCAGTCTGCAAATGAAGTACGTTGAAATGGCGAGACAGACGAACCGTTGAGCAGCTGTCTTCGTATTAATCACACATGACGCATAAGTTGTTTCGATCGTTCGCCCCATTTGGCGTCGCGATTTTTATCGCGACATTCGCTGTGATTGCGCGCGCCGCCGATTCGACACCGCCCGCGCGCTTCTGGACCGAGGTGGCCGACCCCGCGCACGCTCCCAAGGCGCAGTCGATGCCGGACTTCGTCGATCTCGCCGCCAAGCTCAGCCCCGCCGTCGTGAACATCTCGACCGACGAGCCCGAGGAACCCGCGGCAGGCGTCGAGCCGTCGCCCGAAGACTCTCCGCTCGGGCCGCACTCGCACAGTCCTTTCGAGGAGTTCGGCGGCCCGCAGCAGCGTTCCAAGGCGCTCGGCTCCGGCTTCATCATCACCAAGGACGGCTACATCCTGACCAACGAGCACGTCGTCGAGAATCCGGGCACAGTCACCGTGACTTTGCAGGACGGGCACAACTACACCGCGAAAATTGTCGGTCATGACGAGAAGAGCGACATCGCGCTGCTGAAGATCGACGTGAAGCATGACCTGGCGGTCGCGCCGCTTGGCGACTCGAGCGACTTGAAGGTGGGCGAATGGGTGATGGCGATCGGCAACCCGTTCGGCTTCGATCATTCGGTGACGGCGGGAATCGTCAGCGCCAAGGGCCGCTTCATCCCGGGCAACTACGAAGATTTCATCCAGACCGACGCGTCGATAAATCCCGGCAACTCGGGCGGCCCGCTGATCGACTTGCGCGGCAACGTGATCGGCGTCAATTGCGCCATCTACACGCACACCGGCTCCAGCATGGGAATCGGCTTCGCGGTTCCGATCGACCTGGTCAAGGAAGAGCTGACGCAGCTCAAGAGCTCGGGCAAAGTCGTGCGCGGATGGCTCGGCGTCTACATCCAGAAAGTGACGCCTGAGCTGGCCGAGTCGCTGGGACTGGCCGACTCGCACGGCGCGCTGGTTGCCAAGGTGCTCGACAACGGGCCGGCGCAGGCGGCGGGCGTCAAGCGCGGCGACGTGATAATCGCCTTCGACAATCAACCGGTCGACGACTCGCGCGAGCTGCCTCTGCTGGTGGGCCGCAGCGACCTCGGCCACAAAGGCATCCTCAAGGTAATTCGCGACAAGCAGACGCTTGATCTGCCGGTCACGATCACGCAGTCGCGGGAGCCCGAAATGGTGGCGGCTGAGGAAAAAACGGAAAAGCCCGACCTCGGCGCCGTGTCGCCGTTCGGCCTTCACGTCAAGGACTTGAGTCCCGGCATCGCCAAAGAACTCGGGCTCGAGTCGCCCGGCGGCGTCGTGATTTCGTCGGTGCAGCCCGGTAGCCGCGCCGACGACGCCGGACTGCGCGCTCGCGACGTGATCCTCGAAGTGAATCGCGCGGCGGTCAAGAACGTGGACTCGTATCAAACCGCGCTCAAGGCCAGCGCCAAGGGCAAAATCGTCCTGCTGCTGGTCAAGCGCGGCGAAAATACGATCTACGTAACCGTCAAACCGGAGGCCTGAACCGGGGACGGATTCCCGATGTCCCCAAAACGATTGCTGAAATTCGCGCTGATCGGCGTCGGCGCGCTCATCTTGTTCGCCGTCCCGCCCGCGCTGTGGCTGTTCTCCAGCTACTACCATCAGCTCGAGGATGAAGTCGTCGCGCGGTTTTCGGGCAAGCGATGGAACATCCCGTCGCGCATTTATTCGGACTCGGTGCTCATCTATCCCGGCCAGGATCTGAAGGACCTCGGGTTCTTCGAGCGTCTCGCCCGCCTGAATTATCATCCGGTCGATGCGGGCAAGGTCGCCACTCGTGGCGAGTACAGCTTCGACCGCAAGCGCGGCAAGCTCGACATCTTTCTGCATAGCTTCGCGTATCCGTACGGCAACTTCGGCGGCGAATTCGTCGAGCTCAATCTCAAGGGCGACGCGATCGACTCGATGGACGATCCGGTGACCCATAAACCGATCTTCTCGATCGAGCTCGAACCCGAACTCATCAGCGGCATCTTCGAGGGTGAATGGGAGCAGCGCCGCCTGGTGCGCCTCGGTCAGATTCCACCCACGATGATCAACGCGATCCTGGCGGCCGAAGATCATCGCTTCTACGAGCATCACGGCGTCGACATCGTCCGCACCATCAAGGCCGCCTGGATCGATTTCCATTCGGGGCACGTCCGCCAGGGCGGCTCGACGCTCACGCAGCAGTTGATGAAGAACTTCTTCCTGACGCGCGAGCGCAGTTACAAGCGCAAGCTCAAGGAAGCGATGATGGCGTACATCGCGGAGCGCGATTACTCGAAAGATGAAATCCTCGAAAACTATATTAACGATATCTACTTGGGCCAGCGCGGACAGGAAGGTATATACGGTGTGTGGGAAGCGAGTGAGTATTACTTCTCGAAGGATCCGCGCGATCTGACTATTGGCGAAATGGCTACTATCGCCGGCTTGATTAGTTCGCCCAACCGGCTCAATCCGCTGCATCATCCCGACGCCGCGCGCCCGCGCCGCGACGAAGTCTTGGCCTCGATGCTCGAGGATGGATACATCGACAAAAGCGCTTACGACGCGGCTGTCAGCGAGCCGCTGCACGCGCGGGAAGTCTATGCCGAGGGCAACGACGCGCCCTACTTCGTCGATTACGTCAAGAAGGAGCTGGCCGAGCGCTATCCTCCGCAAGTGCTGAGCGGCGAGGGTTTGCGCATCTTTACGTCGCTCGACGTGCACATGGAAAAGCTCGCCGAGGCCTCAATCGAGCACAATCTCAGCGACCTGGAAGCCAAGCATCCCAAGCTGGCGCGTCGCGAGGCCAAGCAACGCCTCGAGTCGTGCCTGGTCGCGCTCGAGCCGCAGAGCGGAAGGATTCGCGCGATGGCCGGCGGGCGCGATTACCGCGCGAGCCAGTTCCATCGCGTTACTCAGTCCAAACGTCAGCCCGGTTCGGTCTTCAAGCCGATGACATACTTAGCGGCCTTCGACGAGACGCTGTCGGGAGGCGCGGAAAAGTTTCTGCCGACTACCTATATCGAGGACGCGCCCTTCACCTGGCAGTACGGCGACATGAGCTGGACGCCGAATAACTATCGCGACCGCTTCTTCGGTCACGTCACGCTCGAGTTTGCGCTCGGCGAGTCGCTCAACTCGGCGACGGCGCGGCTGGCCAACAGCGTCGGACTGGATCGAATCCGCGCGATGGCGTCGAAGCTCGGCTTTGGCGATTTGCCGGCGTATCCGTCGATCGTGCTGGGCGGAATCGAAGTCTCGCCGATGCAAGTCGCGCGCGCGTACGCCGTGATCGCCAACGACGGAATGGAAGTTCAGCCGTATGCCGTCACTGCGGTGGTCGACGAAAACAACAAGGTGATCGAGGGCCACGAGCTGACTGCCCAACAGGTTATCTCGCCGCAGCTCGCGTACATGATGCAGTTCATGCTCGAAAATGTGATCAATCACGGCACCGGCGCC
>JBAWCX010000679.1:0-4044 GCA_049590495.1 Binatus sp. (SeqCode) | reverse complement strand
GTGGCGCTGTTGGCGGCGCCGATAACGGTGTCGTACGCCTTCCATCCGAGTTCGTGAAGCTGGCGATCGATTCCCTTATCGGCGACGATGCCCGCAACCATCCGCCGCACCTTGGCGGTTGGCGGCTCGGGCATCAGGCATTGAGCGAGTTTGAGGATTTCATCGGAAAAAGTCGAGTCGTTGGAATTCAGTTTGCTCCTTGGGTTGTCGTTTCCGTTGTTGTCAGCCATCACAGATATCCCTCTCCAGTGATTTTCCCCACGCTAGGCTAAGTAAGTTGCGGTAATATGACTGTAATGTCAAGCATTAGCTACACTTACGTTTGTCGCACCCGTGACAAAAGGGGCAATTCGGGGAAAAAAATCGCGTCGGGTGTCACATTCGCGACAATTGGGGCGGTTGTGGTAGGTAGCTTAGTGTGGTGGCGGAAGGCACTCTCGATCGGAAATCGCTGACGCGGCTCAAGTCGCTCTCGTGGATGCGCGACGAGCAGGCGGCTCGGCTCGCGGCTGCATCGGCGCCACTCAAAGTGCGCCGCGAGGGCGCTATTTTCAGGGAAGGCGAGGCGTCGAACCACGTCTATATTCTGCTGTCGGGCGTGGCGAAGCTGTGTTACGTGAATCGCGATCAGCGGGTGCTGGTGGGCTTCGTGGGACCGGGCGAGGTTTTCGGATTGTCGTCGCTGTTGCCTCAGACCACGCGGCCGTTTCGATGCGAGGCGTACAGCGATTGCACGGTGGCGGTGGTGAAGCCGGAGATTTTTGTGGATACTGTGCTCGGCGTTCCGCTCGAGCGGCTGAGCATCATCCTGGACGCGACGGTTGGGCGGTGGTGGGGGATGCTGGTGCGGTACGCGAACTTCGTGGGGCTCGGACTGCGCGAACGGCTGGCGGGCGCGCTGCTCGAACTGGCGGAAAAATTCGGTGTGCGGGACTCGCGCGGGACACTGCTGACGATCAAGCTGACGCATGCGGATTTGGCCGAGCTGGTGGGAGCGTCGCGGCAGAGGACGACGGAGCAATTGAACGACTTCGAGCGTGAGGGCGTTATCACTCGCGAGGGACGCAGGCTGATAATCGTGCCCGAGAAACTGTGGCAGCTTGCGCGGATGCCGCATTTGGATCCAACCACAGGAACGTGAAAAAAATGGCGGCAGATAAATTTGTCAATGCGAACGGGCTTCGGCTTCATTATTTGGACTACGGCAACGAGGGCGCGCCGTGGGTCGTATGCGTGCATGGGCTGAGCGGCAACGCGCACAACTTCGACGCGCTCGCACCGCATCTGGCGCCGAAGTATCACGTGATTTCCGTCGACGTGCGCGGGCGCGGCGACAGTCAGTGGGGTCCGCCGACCGAATATAACTGGCAAAACTACGTGACCGACCTGGCGCGGATGCTCGAGGAGCTGGGCGTCGCGCGCGCAAGCCTGATTGGCACGTCGATGGGCGGGATTATCTCGATTACGTACGCGGGCGGATGGCCGGAGCGCGTCGAGCGCCTGGTAATCAACGACATCGGATGCGAGATCGATCCCGTCGGCGCGGCGCGAATCGCAAGCTACGTCGGCGAGGCGCCGGAGCGCTTCAAAGAAATCGGCGAAGTGGTGAAGTACTACCGGGAAAACTACCCGCCGATGGCGAGGCTCGCGGACGGTGTAATCGCCGAGCAGGTGAAATGGTCGGTCAAGCCGGGCGTGGAAGGCGGCCTGGTCTGGAAGATGGACTCCAATGTGAGGCGGCCACTGCGCGGGGCTACCGCGCAGCAGCGATTCGATTTGTGGGTGCCATACGCGCGGATTGCGTGTCCTGTACTGATAGTGCGCGGTGGTGAGAGCGATATCCTCGCGAGTGCGACGGCCAGCAGGATGGTCAAGGTGCAAAAACGCGCAAAAGCTGTCGAAGTGCCGGGTGTCGGGCATGCACCGTCGTTGACGGAAGTCGAGGCGCTCGGGGCGATCAGGGAATTCTTCGGGGTTTAGGGGAAGGGGAAATCACTTATCTTACTGTGAAACCCGCGGTGGGTTTCACGCTTCCTTCGGCAGGGGTGACCCATGCACCCGATAGTTCAGTGCGGGAATTCCACCATCACTTTGGCGCGGGTGCCTGGGCGCTTCAGCGCGGTGAACATCTCCGGGACCTGGTCGATGTTGATTACGTCGGTGATCATCGGCGTAGCGTCGATGGTGCCTTTTGAAAGCGCGTCGATGCTTTCCTGGAACTCGCGGCGGGTATAGGCGAGCGCGAAATTGATTTGCACTTCCTTCATCACGCAGGTCAGCGGGTAGATGCTGTCGGCTTCCATGCATACGCCGATGACGACGACCTGACCGTGGCGTCCCACCATCCCGATTGCGGCGCCCAGCGTGGATTTGACGCCGATACATTCGAAGACAATTTCGGGCTGCCGGCCGGTAATTGCTTTGACCGCTTCGGAAGGATCGTCCTCGGTCGGGTTGACGACTGCGTCGGCGCCCAGTTTCATCGCAAGCTCGGTGCGGCCGGGCGCGAGTTCCGATACAACGACCGCGCTGGCGCCCTTGGCCTTGGCCCATATCAAGGTGGAGAGGCCGATCGGTCCCGCGCCCATCACGACTACGCCCATCCCCGGTTCGATCGTCGAGTGGTTGACGCCGTGGAGGCCGACCGAGAGCGGCTCGACCATCGCGCCGGCGCGCGAGCTGACGTTGGCGGGCAGTTTGAGCAGGCTGGCGGCGCTGCATGCGACGAACTCGGCGTAGGCGCCGGGGAGCTGGCCGAGTCCGAGGCTGCGGAGCTGCGCGCAATGCATTGCGTCGTCGCGCGTGCACCATTCGCATACGCCGCATGCGATGTACGGGAGCGAGGTCACGCGATCGCCGAGCTGGTAGCCGCTGACGCCGGGGCCGAGCGCGTGAATCTCGCCGCAGAATTCATGGCCCATCACGGTGTCGGGCGCCATCCCGATTCCGTACTGAACTGCGTGCAGGTCGGAGCCGCAGATTCCGCAATCGTGCACCTTGAGTACGACTTCGCCGGCGCCCGCGACGGGACTCGGCACGTCGATGACGGCCATCTGGTCTTTTTTCCTGAACACTGCCGCTTTCATCGCAAAACCAACCCTTCTCGATCGCGCGAGGGGGCGCCGGCCCTTACTTTTGCTGTATCAGTTCGATCTTGTAGCCGTTGGGATCCTCGATGAACGCAATCGCGGTGGTGCCGTGCTTCATCGGGCCAGGCTCACGCACGACGCTGACGCCTTTCTGCTTCAAATCGGCGCAGGTTTTGTAGATGTCGTCGACGCCGAGCGCGATGTGTCCGTAGGCGGTGCCGACTTCGTATTTCGAGGTGCCCCAATTCCAGGTCAGCTCGAGGACCGAGGCTTCGTTCTCGTTGCCGTAGCCGACAAACGCCAGCGTGAACTCGCCGCCGGGGAAGTCGTTCTTCCGCAGGAGTTTCATGCCGAGCTTGTCGCAGTAGAACTTCAGTGACTCGTCGAGATTGTTCACCCGGAGCATCGTGTGCAGAAGACGCATGTCATTATCCTTTTGGTTTTTCGGGCTTTTGGGTTGATCCCGCGGTCCGGGCGCGCCTCGAGTCGATCGCCTTGGTGAGCTCGCCCTTGATTTCGGCGAAGAGGTCCTCGGTCGGCGCGATGCCCGCCGCCTTCATCCGCTGGACCAGCTCGAAGCGCTCGAGCGCGAGTATCTCCTTGGCCTCGTGCTCATGGAGGCGCTTGACGCGCACCAGTTCGAGGATGGCGAGCTCGCGGACGCGCGCGGCGAAGTCGGACTCGGTGAAGGCGGCGTCGAAGAGGTCGTCCGGCAGATCGAGTTTGAGATTCACAACCATGCTCGAAGTCCGACTCTCCGCAATCGGCAAAGTATTGTCAAACGCGGGGGAAGGGGAGATCGCTTTATTTAACCTGAAACCCGCGGTGGGTTTCACGCTTCCTTCGGCAGCGCAGAGCCCTGCACCCAGTACTAAGAGAATCGGCACCGCCGCGGGATGCGGGACTTCGTCCCTGTTAGAAGGGTTAAGGGGAAGGGGTGCGGGTGGTATTTTTC
>JBAWCX010000678.1:0-7937 GCA_049590495.1 Binatus sp. (SeqCode) | reverse complement strand
GTTCACGGCAGCTCGTGGCAGGCCGGATTCGACACCCGTGCTCAAGGTCGGCGCCCTGGCGGCTCGTCTTCGCTCGCCGGCGACGACGCCAATCTTATCGCGCGCGTGTTCCGATTCGGCGACGCCTCGAGGTAATCACTCACTACCTGGCGAATACGGCTCACGAAGCGCTCCGACCGGAACAAGTTGCGGCGCGACGCGATGTGATTGCGCAGGCTCGCCTGATAGTCGGGGTCGCGCAGCGCGCGCAGGATCTTGTTCACCGCGTCCTCGCGCGAGGAGTAAATCAGGCGTTCGTCGTTGCCGACGATCTCGATCTGCCCGCCGCTGTTCGGAACGAAGGTGATACATCCAGCGCTGACGAGTTCGGCGACCGCCATGCCGAAGGGCTCGTCATTCATCGCGTGGATGCCGTAGCGATGACTCGCGATCAGCTCGGCGAGCTCCGGTCGCGACATGTTTTCGTGCAGATGGACCCAGGGCGCGTTGGCCCGAGCCAGGCGCCGGATCGAGTCTAGGTAGACGGGGTCCCATAGCTTGCCGACCACATGGAGATGCACCTGGGGACCGGCCAGCCGCACCGCGGAGAGAATCTCGACCATCAGTTCGATCCGTTTCTCACCCGAGATGCGCCCGATGCATACGAAGCCGTCCTTGCGCCGATCCCACGACACTTCGGGAAACTTGCCAACCGCAGGAGGATAAACCACCACCGGCTCGATCCCGAATACTTCGCGGATGGCGCGGGCGGTGAACTCCGAGTTGGCCAGCGTCAGATTGCGCTTCATCCTGTCGAGCGAAAACCCGGTCAGGCGCTCAGCGATCGCTTCATAAGCGCGCACGGCGGCCGAAGAGTGATACCAGCTTAGCGAGACAGGCTCTTTCGAGAGCGCTTCCGGGAAGTGGATGTACTGAATTCCGCGCGGCCCCAGATCAGCCTCGTTAGCGGCCGTGATCACCGCGTCGAAGCGCCCGCCGGAGCGCCGCGCCTCCATAAACACATAGAGATCCCGGAGCCCGACGGCCGGCGTTGGGAGCATCTTCGCCAGCCGATCCACCCATGGATTGACGGTAGTAACTTCGATTTCCGAAGGTTGAAGCTCGGTCCCGAAAGACCAGTTCAGGGCCGCGAAATCCACCGGTTCCCAAGTGAGCAGGGTGAGCTGGTAGTCACGCTTGAGGGCCTCGAGGATCCAGGCGGCCAGACCGTCGGCGCCGCTTAACGATCTAATCCGGCGCTGTACGAACAGGATACGCTTCATCCCGACCCAACCCGCTCCGCGCCCGGCCGCCGCTCGCGCAGATAGTCGCCGACCACTTCCCGAATCCGGCTCACGAAACGCTCCGCCGCAAATAAGTTGCGGCGCGACTCGATGTGGCTGCGCAGGCTTGCCTGATATTCGATGTCACCGAGCGCGCGCAGAATCTTGTTCACCGCATCCTCTCGCGAGGTGTAAATCAAGCGTTCGTCGTTGCCGACGATCTCGACCTGCCCGCCACTGTTCGGAACGAAGGTGATGCATCCGGCGCTGACGAGTTCGGCGACCGCCATGCCGAACGGCTCCTCGTCCATCGCGTGGATGCCGTAGCGATGATTCGCGATCAACTCGACGATTTCCGGGCGCGATTTTTTTTCGTGCAGATGGATCCAGGACGCGCGGTCCTGAGCCAGGCGCCGGATCGAAGCCGCGTAGCCGGGGGAGTCTGCCTTTCCGACCACGTGGAGATGCACTTGTCGCCCGCCAGCGCGGACGGCGGACAAAATCTCGATAATCAGCTCAATCTGTTTGCAAGGTATGATGCGCCCGATGCAAACGAATCCGTCTTTGCGGCGCTCCCAGGGCACGTCCGGAAATTCGCCGATCGCCGGCGGATACACTGTTGTGGTCTCGATGCCGTAAAATTCGCGGACGTTGCGTCCCGTAAAATCCGAGTTCACCAGCGTGAGGTTCTTCCGCATCCGGTCCCACGAGACCCCGGTCAGGCGGTCGATCGTAGCGCGATACGGCCACAATGCTCGCGCCAACCACCCGTATGGGCCCGCTCTGGCCGGGCTCCGTCGCTTTTTTGGAGAGTGAATGTACTGGATACCGGAGTCGCCGACGTCAGCCTCGTTGTGGCCCGATAGAACTACATCGAAACGGTCTGCGATCCGACGGCTCCGCCTCCACAGATACTGATCCTTGAGCCGGGTCATCCTGGCCGGCGATTTCTGCGCGACGGCCCGCACGAGCGGATTCATGACCAGGAATTCGGCGTCTGAAGCGCAAAGATCGGTCGCAAAAAACCGGTTCAAGCCGTCGAGATCGGGCGGAGTCCAGGTCAACACAGTCAGCCGGTAGTCGCGCTTGAGCGCCTCGATGATCCAGGCAAGCACGCCCTCGCCGCCGCCCCATGGTTCGAGTTTGGATGCGACGATCAAAATGCGCTTCATCGGGGCGCGAGTTACTTCGGCTCCGCGCGCACCTCCGTCGCGGCTGGCTTGCGCGCGTTCCTTCACTACTTGGAGCTCGTTGTGCAACTCCTCGGCCGGAAAGAACATCGAGAAGCGGCGTTCATATCTTTGCGGATTCGATTTCGCCAATCGGGCACCGATCCTGTCCACGATGCGGATCCGAGTTGCCGGAAAAACGAGCCAGGTTCTGCGCCGCCTGAACCGCGGCGGATCGCCAAACGCGTTTGGCTGCTCGCCGGTGAAAAACTGGAAGCTGTAATAGCCGAAAAAATGGCAATGCGTCGGATCGGTGAAAGCATTCGGCGACGAAAAATGCGGCGTAACTATTTTGACGGTCGCGCGATGACGGCAGACGCGATGGATTTCCTCCATCGTGGCGACGGTGTCGTGAAGGTGTTCGATCACATGAGTCGCGATCACGGCTCCGAACCGATTGTCGGGAAACGGCCAGGGACGCCGATTGAGATCGTGCACGACGTCGGCACCCAGGCCCGCGCGCATGTCGACGTTGACCGCCCCGGCAATCAGGTTATGCCCGCAGCCGAGGTGCAAGACGTCTTTCTTCTGGTCGTGATCGTCGTCCATAGGAATGCCAGTGGGGCGCTAGCTTAGCTATCGCGCGTATCGATGACGAGCCACGCGAGTGGAAGTGCGCAAACCCGCACGTGAGTGGCGATGCGCCATCGGCAGATAGAGGTTATGTCGGGTTTAGAGCGTGGGGTTCGGCGCGTGTCCCGGAATTTGCGCGAGCCATCGATTCAACCGGGAGACCAGGTATTCGAGACGGCGCATCGATTGCAATTCAGCGAGGATCGCCCGCCGCTGATCGATAGGCCACGATTCGATACGCGCGAATTCCCGCTCCTCCAGCCGTGAGCCGAATTGCTCAAGGGGCATTTTCAAGTCATCGGGGGATTGTGCTCGCGCGATTGCATTAGCGGCCTGGGCGCTGAGGCTATCGGCGCCGCTGAAGAAGTCGAGCCACGATTGAAGGTGCCGGCGAATTGCGTCGAGCACGGCCTCGCGCGCCGACTCGGTCACAGCGTCCAGTGGCGGCGTGGGCGTAACGATGCGCCCAGCCGCGATTGAGGCTAGCCGGTTGGCGATGCGCCGGAGCGTTCCGGCCGCCTCGAGGATCGCGTTGTGGTTGACCGTGGCGGTGCGACCCTCCACCTGCGCATCATCCGCGACCTCCAGAATTTCGGCGAGCGTGCGCATGGTCGCCGAGTTAGCCTGCTGGATCTCATTCTCGGTGTTCGAAGCCGGACCGCCGGGCACCAGCGAAAGCGTGTCGCGAATGACTTTACGCAGCCTCGGCAACAAGGAGTCACCCGCGTATTCCGGCCACAACAGGAAAGTGACGAATGCCACGACCAGCGTGCCAAGCAGAATTGCCCAGATACGCCAGAGCGGCTCATAGACGTCGAGCGCAGGGCTCAAGCCGGTGAACACCAACGCGAAGGTCGTACCGATCTGCTTTCCTGCGTATGAAACGCGTCCGCTGCCGAGGGAGGAGTACGCGGAGATATAGAAGACTATGAAAACGGCGAGCAGATAAGCCGGAAGAGTTTCGAAGTTGGGAGTGACGATGATGATTGCCAGAAGAGAAAGCACCCCACCGACTATCGCTCCGACGATCCGCAGATTCATTTTGCGCAGGGCTGCGCCGTAGGTCGGAAGCGCGGTTATTATTACCGTCGTCAGGATGGTGTTCAGCTCGGGGCGGTGGTCAACGATGCCGATTACATAACCGACCACCACGCAGGCACCGACCTTCAGGGAATAGCGGACAACCGCAGGATCCAGAGCGTCGGTCAACCGCGGAACGGCGGTGTTCGCGGGCATCGCGGCGGGCGGCTGCGGAGGATCGTCGAGCACGCGCTCAATATGTCCGGTCAGCATAGCCAGCGAATCGGTGAAGCCGGCCCAATTCTCGATCTCCGCGGAACTCGCCGTGCCGATATAGGCTGGTCTAATCTGGATGACGCGAGCACTGAGAGCATCCATCGCCTTACCCGCGCGGAGCCGGGAGGCGGGCGGCGTTTGGTCAGCGCCGACAGCGATGTGGGTCGGCAGTTCGTGAGCGATCTCGTCCAATACCGCCGCAATCGCGTCCACCGTCGCTTGAATTTCGGGCCGTGCCATAGCGCGAATCCCTTCAGGTACCTTCTGGCGCGCCGCGTCGATCAGGCGATCCACTTCGAGATTAATGCGCGCCACACGCGTGATAGCCGCAAGCAGGATCGCATGGCGATGCTCGGACACACCTTCGGCTACGGCTCGATTCAGAAAATCCATATGATTGGGAAGATCCGAAGTCGGCGGTGGAATCGGCGGGCGCGGCGCGTCGCGGCGATCCAGATAATAATTTGAAGCCTCGAGGAGCCGCGAACGAGCGCGCGCGATGCTCGCTCCCAGCGATCCCATCAGGATCACTTCGCCGAGGTCGGGCCACAGCCAGTTGTCGAACAGAACAATAGTGCCGAAGGCGATCACGCTGCCACCGAAAATGCCGGCCGCGCTCCAACCGATTTGGTCAGGCGCAAACACCACGTTGTAGAAGGTGTCGAGGCAGACGACCTGGATCAGGAGGAGTGCGGCGCCGAGCTTAAAAGCCGTCCCTACGTAAGTCGAAAACGAAATCACCGCGAAGAGAAACGGGAGCAGGAGCCACGGCGATTCCACCAATATCCCCGACATGACCACTGATGCCGAGAGCGCGAATGCTTCCGCGATCAGAAACGCGATCGCTTTGCGAGCGGACATCATAGGCCCCGCGCCTACCAGCAGCCACACGATGTAAGTGCCGAGCTGGTTGTTGACGTGACAACTCGCGACCAGGCCTGCGCCGAGCGTGGCAATCGTGGTCATGCGAAGGGCAGTGCGGAGTTTTCGCGAGCTGGGCGCAAGCTCCCGAGAGAGCAACGCCGCGAGCTGATCGTACCAGCCAGGCGGCTGCGCGAGGCGAATCTGCGGTTTGGCGACTCCAGCCATAGCCAGTTGCTCTGACGTCCCCTTCGATTATTGCAAGCGTGGGCGAAATCATAATTGTTACTAAATGAAAGCGGAAGGCGGTGTCTGCCGACTGGCAGTCCTCACCGAGAAACCCGGTCATCCGGCTGCAAATGTCCCCTTTTTGACGCGGGTGTCGTTATGCGGCTATTTCGGCCGTAGGCAAGGCGGGCATCCCGCGGACGACCTCGATTCGATCAGCCTCAATGAAGGTCGCAAAATTTACCGCACCGTCAAAATTACCGATGTCTTCGCTACCGATGTCTTCGAAAGACTGCGGAATTCCCCAGCGTTTGCCGTACCAAACCCGCAATATTGTTCTGCGTGCCATCGCCATAAACCTCCGTTCTTACCGGGAAGGGCGTGAAAAATGGCCGCACGACGCGCGACCTCCCGTTTCCCGCCTTAATTTATGCAGCACTGGCCAAGTTGGCCGGACAAATGCAGGAGTGAAGGAGGACACAAAAAATGAAAAGCAATTCCGCAGCAAAAGTGAAAAACTTCTGGGAAACTCCAAGCGATCTCAGCGGCGACGCAGTGGTGCAGATATCGGGCGCACTTCGCAAATTGCTGGCTGACGTGTTCGCGCTCTACGTCAAGACCAAGAACTTCCATTGGCACATGAGCGGGAAGCATTTCCGCGACTACCACCTGCTCCTCGACGAACAGTCCGAGCAGATCTTCGCCATGACGGATGAGATCGCCGAGCGCGCACGCAAAATCGGCGGCACTACGATTCGCTCGATCAGCGACATCGCGGATCATCAACGCCTGAAGGACAACAACTCCGAATTCGTTGCGCCCCGCGAGATGCTGACCGAGCTTCGTGACGACAACCAGGAGCTGACGCGAGACCTGCGTTCAACTCATAAACTCTGCGACCAGCACCACGACGTTGCGACCGCCAGCTTGATTGAGAACTGGATCGACGAGACCGAGCGCCGAACCTGGTTCCTGTCGGAGATAGTCGCCGATCGGTAACCACGAACAGGCGGAGGCAAGAATGCGATGAACACCTCTGACTTAATGCCACAACTTTCTGCGAAGCGATCGCCCAAGGATCAGCTTCCGACGCTAACCAAAGGCGCCCTGATCAGACTTGCGGTGATCGGCGTCATCGTCTTGTGCCTCGTCGCGAGCTTCGTCTTCGCGGCCCGTGCGCTCTCCACGAGCGGCGCGCCACATAGACAACCTAAGTTCGCCGACCAACCGATAGCCTGGCGCGATGGAGGTGCCCGCTGAAAAAGCCTTGGGAGGCGAACACTGCGAAGGAAGACGACCATGAATACAGCATCTCTCTTGAAATCGGTGCGAGATCCTCGTAGCGGCGAAGTTCATCGTCCCAGCGAACAGGTGACTATTATGAGCGTCATGCACAACCTGGATCGCACCCTAATGAAGGTGAGATGGCAGGCTGGAGGAGACTGCGTGGTGTTTCCAGAGGAGCTCGCGGAAATACATGCAGGCCAGTGACATCGATGACGTGTTTCAGGTGCGATTCGAAGACGCCAAGTCGCGCACTTCCCCAAATTCCGCCCAGAAGCTCAGCCAGATCGAGCACTCCCCGTCTCACTGGCATATGAATATCTCCAGGCCCGTCCGGTTATTTCTTTAGAAACGGCGTTCTGCAAAAAGACCCTGCCATCCGCAGCGAGCACGGCGCATACCCGCTCCGACTGAGCGGTCATTTTTCACATCGTCGGTGCAGGCATTATTCACGCCTTGCAATCTGGAAGGGAGGCCCGCCAATCCAGGAGCTGGCTAACAGCCGTAGTCATAATCATATGAGCATTTGGAATCGAATCGTATTTGCTGCGGCTATCTTGATGCTCTCACTGGGCATCGCGTGCATCGCGAGCGCGGGCGGCGGCGAGCAGCAAATATGCGATGCCCGCGCCGACTATGCGTTAGGCGTCGAGGACTATCCGGAGGCGATTCGCCTTCACGCCGAAGTCGTGCGCGAGCGTCCTGACGACGCGCTCGCTCACTATCATCTGGCATTTGCCGAAGGAATGATGGGCAATAGAACCGCCGAAGTGAGGGATTATCAGCGGGCCGCAGCTCTTGGACTCAAAAATTGGGACTTGTTCCTCAACCTGGGGTTGGCTGAACTCGAAAACGGCGACTTGGACGCAGCGACAGACAGTCTGCGGCGGGCGGTGCTGCTCGGCGAGAACCATTCCGAATCGCACTTCAATCTCGCCCTCGTCTACGAGCAGCGTGGACTGCATACGGATGCAGAGCGCGAGATCCAGGCGTCGCTGCGCTTGAATCCCGGGCAACTGGACGCGCGCAACATGTTGGGTGTGATCTATGCCCAGGAAGGAAGGACTGCCCGCGCGTGGGTGGAATGGCGTGAGCTCGTTCGCGAGGTGCCGGACTACGATCCGGCGCGTACAAATTTAGCGCTGTTGGGCAGCCAAAACGAGGTTGTCCTTGGCCAGACGGCGGCCGTTGTCCCTCCCCCGGC
>JBAWCX010000677.1:0-7712 GCA_049590495.1 Binatus sp. (SeqCode) | reverse complement strand
GTCCACGATACTCGAGTATCTGCAAATCGCGCCGCGTGGGCCGGACGCGCCGGCGGCTCTGGAAGCGCTCGCGCTCATCTACTGGCATGACGATCAATACGACGTCGCCCGCGCAACGCTGAATAGGCTCGTCGCGAATTTTCCGGGCAGCGAGCTCGCGCCCGGTGCGATGCTTCGCGTCGGCAGAATCTTCGAAGACGAGCACCAGCTCGACTCCGCTCGTGCACAATATCGGCTGCTGGCCGCGCGCTATCCCGGCAGCGACGCGGCTGAGGACGCGCGGTTTCGCGTTCCGTGGACGCTGTATCTGGCGCATAGTTATCGAATCGCGGCTGATGGCTTCCAGAGCGCGAGTGCTCGCGCGAAAGATCCCATCAATCGCGATATGTGCGAGTACTGGCGCGCGCGAGCGCTGGAAAAGGCGGGCGATGCCAGTGGCGCTGGCGCGATTTATGAAAAACTCGCGGATAGCACCGACAGCAACTACTATCCCGAACTCGCGAGCCGGCGTGTTGCGGCCAGCAGCCCGGATCTGCCGGCGGCGTCGGCGGCGGATCCTGAATATGGCGCGGCGCCGGCCGTCGCTGGCGTTGCCGAGTATCACATGGCGCGGTTGCAGACGCTGCGCGCGTTGGGGCTCAAGGACCTCGAGCCGGGAGAGCTGCAGGCGCTCGAGGAACACGCGGGCGGCACCGTCGAGATGCGGCGGTTTGTCCTGGCGGGATTCGCAAGCTCGGATGCGTGGTACGACGCCATCGTGGCGGCGACGCATATGGAAAAAAACGGGCAGGTGAGCCACGACGTCGCCGAGCGGGTCCGCTATCCGCGCGCTTACTGGGATCTTTTTCAGCCGGCCTCGACGCGGCTCGCGCTCGATCCATACCTGGTGCTCGCGCTGGCGCGGCAAGAGAGCCTGTTCAATCCGAAGGCCACCTCGAGTTCGAACGCGCGCGGCCTGATGCAGTTGATTCCGTCGACGGCGAAGAAGATGGCGACCGAGCATGGTATGGATACTGAAAAAATTCGGCTCTACGATCCGTCAGTCAACGTCGAGCTCGGGACGACGTATCTGAAAAATCTGTTCGAGATGTTCAACGGCAACGCGTTCCACGCGGTCGCTGCCTACAACGCCGGTGAGAACGCGGTGTCGAAGTGGATCGCGAAATTTCATGGCGCCGACGACGAGTGGGTCGAGAACATCGAGTACAAAGAGACGCGCGACTATGTGAAGAAAGTGATCGGCGGGCGCCGCGAGTACCTGCTGCTGTATCGGCGAAGTTCGTAGCGGCGGCGCTTGACAGCTCGCGCGGCATCTCTACACACTCCGGTTAAGGAACAGGAAAGTAGGGGAAGTGGTGAGTGAGGAACCTAACCCCTAACCCCTTCCCGCGCGGGAAGGGGAACAAGATAGAAAGGGAATTTTTTGGCGTCGCGCGAATTCAAGGCGATCTTTTTCGATCTCGACGGCACGCTGGTCGATATCCACGGGCCGCTGTATATCGCCGCGAAAAACGCGCTCGACGAGCTCGGGCACGACCCACCGCTGACGCATGAGCGGTTTCGCGAGGCGCTGTCCGCCGATGACGTGTGGCTGGGCGTCCCGGAGCATCTGCGGCCGGAATACGCGAAGCTTGCGTACGCGTACTTCCTCGCCGAAATCGACAAGACCGAGCGGCTCGAGGTACTGCCGCACGTGCAGGACACGCTCGCCGAACTGAAGCGGCGCGGCTATGCGACCGGAGTGATCACGAGCCGGCCGGGCGATTCACAGCGGCTGGTCGAGAAGCTCGCGATGGTCGGGCTCGCGTCGTACCTGGACCAGGTCGTGACGCAAACGACGACGTCGCTGCGCGCGCTCGACAAGACCGAGAGCCTCAAGCAGACTGCGCTGAAGGCTGCCGTCCTTCCGCATGCGTGCATGTACGTCGGCGACGAGCCGCGCGACATCATGGCGGCTCTGGGAGCGGGCTACGGCGCGTCGGTCGCGGTCGCCACGGGAGCGGCGACATTCAAGTACCTGCAGACTCATCCGCATTTCAAACCCGATTACGTGATTCACTCGATGGCGGAGCTGATCGATCTGCTCGATAACATGAAGGCGGAGCAGGTCGAGTAGCGATGGCGCGCTTCGAGGATTACGAGGAGCCGCCGCGCGCGCTCGACGGCCTGAAGGTCGTCGAGCTGCCGTGTCTCGACACGATGCCGTTCATGGCGGCGTCGATGGCGGCGAAGTCGTTCGCGGATTTCGGCGCCGAGGTCGTCAAGATCGAGCCGCCGCGAACGGGATCGCAGGAACGCGCGCTGGGACCGTTCCGCGACGAGATGCCGGACCCCGAAACGGGAGGGCTGCATCTTTATCTCAACACCAACAAGCTCGGCGTGACGATTGATTTGGAGAGTCCGCGCGGGCGCGACCTGCTGTTCGATTTGCTCGCGTCGGCGGACATTGTTTTCAATCCGAACCGTCCCGAAGTGAACGAGAAGCTCGGGATCGACTGGCGCTCACTCACCGAAAGATTTCCGAAACTGATCGTCGTGTCGATTACTTTTTTTGGCGCCGAGTCAGCGTACCGCAATATCCGCGGCGGCGATCTGGTCGCTACGCACATGAGCGGTGTCGGCTACGAAACGCCGTGGCATCAAGTGACAGACCCCGAAAGTCAGCCGCCGTTGAAGCTGGGCGGCCGGCAATCTGACTATTTGACTGGCTATACAGCCGCGGCCGCCGCGATGTGCGCATTGTATAGTCGAATGACTAATGGCGCGGGGCAGCATGTCGACGTCGGGCAGTGGCCCTCGATGATCAGCATGATCCGTCCGAACATCGGGTTCTACTCTCACGAGGTGCCTGATTCGCCGTCGTTCCAACGCCTCTCGACTCGCCTGAAAAGGGCCGCGCAGTGGGTTTATCCGTGCAAGGACGGATGGGTGAGCTTCAACGCAGGCACCGATCGCTTCTGGCGCGGCGCGAAGAAGGCGATAGGTAATCCCGAGTGGATGGATACCGAGCTGTTCGACACTATTTTGGGCCGCCTCGCAAATATCGACGCGATCGAAGCCGGAGTAGTCGACTGGCTATCTACGCAGACGCGAACCGAGGCGTTCGAGAAAGCGCAGGCGCAGCACGTGCCGTGCTTCCCGGTGCATTCGCCGGCCGAAGTCGCGGGCAACGAGCAATACAAGGCGCGGAAATTCTTCGTCGACCTTGACCATCCCGCGGCGCGCGAAGTGCGAATGCCCGGTGCGCCGTGCAAGTTCACGCGCACGCCGTGGCGAGTCGTGCGTGGAGCGCCGCGGCTGGGCGAGCACAATCGGAAAATACTTGGCGAGAGAATCGCGCGGCCGCAGGATGAGTCCCGGATCGCCCGCCGTGGTGCAAATCGTCCGCCTGGAACCCCGCCGCTGAAAGGAATTCGGGTTGCGGATTTTGGATGGATCTACGCCGTGCCGCACGCGACGGCATGGCTGGGCGCTCTGGGAGCCGACGTGATCAGGATCGAGACGTCGGGCGCGCCCGACCTGGTGCGATTTCTGACCGGTACCGACGGATCGATCGGCGCCAACCGCAGCGGCGTATTCCACGCGATCAATTCGTCACGCCGCAGTCTCGCGCTGAATCTTGCGATGCCCGAGGCGCAGGAAATCGCGCGCAAGATAATCCGGCAGAGCGATTTCGTCACCGAAAATTTCACCGTCGGCAACATGGCAAAGTACAAACTCGCCTACGACGACCTGGTAAAAATCAAACCCGACATAATCATGCTGAGCGGCACTCCGCTGGGGCAGGACGGACCGTTCGCGAAGACCGTGGGCTTCGGGCCGACGACGCAGGCCTTTGCCGGCCTGTGCCATATCACGGGTTATCCCGATTCGTTTCCGTGCGGGATCGGCGGAACGTGGCCGGACTTCGCGGTCGGGACGGGCATGGTGTTCTTCCTGCTCGCGGCGCTGCACTATCGCGACCGGACTGGCGAGGGCCAGTACCTTGACCTCTCGATGGCCGAGATGGTTACGACGATGATGCCCGAGGCGATGATGGATTTTCTGATGAACGGGCGCGACCAGGTCCCAATGGGGAATCGCGACGAGTCGATGGCCCCGCATGGAGTGTTTCCGGCTGCGGGCGACGACAAGTGGATCGCGATTGCGATTGCCAGCGACGACGAGTTCGCGCGGCTGTGCGAGGCTTTCGGCGCGTCCTCGATGGCGTCGGCGCCAAAGTTCGCGCGACTGACGGGCCGCCTTGCCAACGTCGAGGAGCTCGAGCGCGAAATCGCGGCGCGCACCCGCGTCCATGCGCGCGACGAACTGGTGACGAAACTTCGCGCGCGCGGTCTCGCCGCGGGGCCGGTCTATAGCACTCCGGAGTTGATGAAGGATCCCGTGTTCTCGGAGTCGAGCATGCTCGTGAAATTAAAGCATGGCGAAGTCGGCGAGCGGGTCGTGCCGGGACTGCCTGTCAGGTTTGGCGCGATCGATCTCGAGTATCGCGGCGCGCCGATGATCGGCGAGCATACCGATGAAATCATGACGGAGCTGCTCGGCTACAGCGCCGGCGAAATCGAGCGCCTTAAGCAAGCGAAAGTGTTGGTTTAGTCAGGTGCGGGGAGGCAGCCCCCGCACCTGAGCTAAAGAAAAAATTCACCACTGACGAGCCGGGGTGGTCCAGCGCCCCTTTTCGTCAGCTCATCCTGCCGGCGCTCGACTAGAGCAGGCCGTCCACCGAGCTCAACATCTGCGTGATCGTCGTACCCATCGTCTGGTAGCCGACAAAGACCACGACCGCGACCGCTGCCAGGATCAGCGCATATTCAGCCATCGTCTGGCCGCGCGCGAACCCGTCAGCCTTTACGTAGAGTTTCCTGAACATGTCCATTTTGCGTCCCTCCGTCCGTTTATTTCGTTCAAAACAATCATTCGTCGGCGAAGCCTTCGTCTGGTCCGCTCCGCCCGCCCATTCTTCACTACTTGCTGAAATTTGGTTGAGACTGCGACTTCCATGTCTCTCCCCGGTCGGAGTATTTTCGATAGGCGTCATGAATATGTCAAGCGTGCTACGACTTCTTAATTCGACTGTAATCATCAAATTGTAGGCATTAACGTCCATAAGTGATCAACGCTAAAGGAGCCTGATTGTCATGGATGAAGCCATTTCTCACGGCGGTGGTGCGCGGCCCGGCGCGTTGGCCGTCTGGATTCAGGCGATTCGGGCGCCTTCGCTCAGTGCGGCGGCGATCCCGGTGCTGCTGGGAGTCGCAGTCGCGGCGCGCGCGGGATTTTTTTCCATGGGCCGCATGATACTCGCGCTAGTTGGAGCGATGGCGATACAGGCGGGCACCAATCTTATCAACGACTACTACGATTTCCGCAGCGGCGCTGACAGCGAACAATCGCTCGGACCGAGCATGGTGATTCAACGCGGGCTGCTAAGCGCCGATCAGGTCTGGCGCGGCGGAATCGGGGCGTTCGCGGTCGGCGCGCTGATGGGCCTGGTGCTCGTTTACCTGTGCGGGTGGCCGATTCTCGCGATCGGAATCCCGAGCGTCGCCGCTGGATACTTCTACACCGCAAGTCCGGTATCGCTGGCCTACGTGGCGCTCGGCGAGTTAACGGTGTTCATTTTCATGGGACCTGCGATCGTGATGGGCTCGTATTTCGTTATGGCGATGCATTTTTCGTGGGCGGCGCTGTGGGCGTCGATGCCGCTCGGATTCCTGGTCGCCGGAATCCTGCACGCCAACAATATCCGCGACATCGAAAGCGACACGCGTCACGGCAAGCGGACGCTGGCGACGATGCTGGGGCGCGCGGGCGCGAACTATGAATTGATCGCGCTGGACGTCGCGGCCTACCTCGCGACGATCGTGGGGATCTTCCTGCACGCGATTCCGTGGATTGCGCTCGTGGTTTTAGTCACGGTGCCGCGCGCGCTCGATCAGATTCGGATCATGACGCGCGAGAATGAGCCGAAGAAGTTGAATCTTGGGTTGTTTCGATCGATCCAGCTCCACATGGAGTTCGGGTTGCTGATGATTGCGGCGTTTCTGGGGGCTGGGTTAGCGGGTTGGTGAGGGCACGCAAGCCTAACCTCCGGGGAGCGAAGAAACCAGTTCGGCTTTCAGCGCGTCGTAGCTCTTGAGATCGTCCATCGTGCGGAAGTAGCCGCGATGGACGTAGCCGAACACCGGCATGCCCTTGGCGACCATCGGGGCGAACAGGCCTGCCATGATGCTCCACGGCGGGCTCGGTGGAATCAGGTCTAGCACCGCGGAATCCGCGACGATCACGCCGCAATACATGAACGGAGAGAGCGTGGCGGCGACGGCGTCGTCGAGGGCGGCTGGGTAGTCGTCGTATTGAAGCGGGTCGCGACGCGCCAGCAGGCGCATCCGCCGGAGGTTCTGGCCGGAGTCGATCTCGAGACGGCTGTAGTAATCCAGATTGGCGGGATGGAACAGCGCAACGGTCGCGAGTGCGGCGTGTTCGCGATGGAACGCCAGCATCGCGCCGAGGTCGAGGTCGAGGATTGTGTCGCTGTTGGCGATTACGAAGGTACTCTCGCCGCCGCCCAGAAAGTCGCGCAGGCCGTTGAGCGGACCGCCGGTGCCGAGCAGGACGGCTTCGGGCGCGTAGGTGATGCGGAGGCCGAGCTGAGATCCGTCGCCGAGTCCGCGCTGAATTACGGACGCCAGGTGATGGACGTTGATCGCGACATCCGTGATGCCGGCGCGGCGCAGCATCGTGAGCGGATAATGGATCAGCGGCCGCCCGCCGAGCTCGAGCATCGGCTTGGGCGTCACGTCAGTCAGCGGCCGAAGCCGCTGGCCTATCCCGGCTGCGAGTACCAGCGCCTTCATTGCATCAACGCAGCGCAGAGTTTTGGAAAATCGGACCGCATCTCGGCGAGCATCCGGCGCGCCTGTCCCAGCACGTGCGGAATGTAGCGACGGTATCCGGTCTTGCCGCTGCGTTCGAACATTTCGAAGCGTCCGATCATTTTGAGCGCGTGCTGCAAAACGCACAGGCGATAGCTGCTCATGAATTCTGCCGCGTCCAGCGTTGCAGCGCCACGCCGTTCGAGTCCGGCGCAGTAGAAATCGAGGATGCGGCGCTCGATGGCCGGCGTTACGACTTCGCCCGTGTCGCGTGTCGTCAAGAGGACGGCGAGGTCCTGCGCTGCGGGCGCCATCAGCGCGTCCTGAAAATCTATGACGCGAATTCGCGGGCCGTCCTGGATGAACAGGTTTTCGCGGTGGTAGTCGCGATGCGAAAACACGCGCGGGAAGCGATCGAGTCGCGCGGCGAGCATTGCAAGCTCAGGTCCGATCGATGCAACGTCGCCTCCAGGAGCTACGGCGGCGAGGCCTAGCTCGTTGAACTCCTTAAGCTCCCATTCGAACAGCCGGCCGCTGTAGGCAATCTCCCGCGCGACGCATCGATGATCGATTCGAGCGGTGCCTTCCACGTGGATTCGGAGCAGTTCGGCGGCTGCCAGGCGGAACAAGTCGGCGGCGTCGCCGCCGGGACGCCGGACGGCGTCGAGGAGCGAGAGTTCGCCGACGTCCTCGACCAGCATTGCGCGCCGGCCGGGATCGGCGTCGTAGAGTGCGGGAACGGGCGAACCGATCGACTCCAGCAAGCGATGCACGTTGATCCACGGCGGCTCTGTGATGGGTGAAGGCAGAAGGTTCAGCACCCGAACATAGCGGGGC
>JBAWCX010000676.1:0-2640 GCA_049590495.1 Binatus sp. (SeqCode) | reverse complement strand
TACATGTGGCGAGTTCTCGCACCCGACAAGCTCGCGCGCCGGTTCGCGATGACTGCCGAAGCCGCATCGGCGCATGCGTTCGAACTCTTCGCGGATTCGCGCTCGGTCTACTGGACCGCCGACCGTTTTTAGTTTTTTTAGACAACTATCTTCGGGTAGTGTGCGCGCGCTCGCCGCGAAGCGACCGGTTGGCTAGTATTCTTCCGTCGTCTCAGTGTTCGATGTGCTGCGGAGGTGGTGCGTGATGAAAGTTCTGTTGCCTTCTGGCGAGTCCCGAAAATTTCGAATGGCCGCAGCAGTAGCGCTCGCCGCGATAATGTCTTCGCATACTGTCCTCGCTGCGCGCCGTCATCATGCCGCCGCAGCCGAGTCCGCCTCCGAAGAGGAGAGCGCCGCCAGCGCGTCGAGCGCCGGCCTCGGCACGTATTCCGAGGCATGCGTGCTCGAACCCGTCACCGGCACTGTCATCTTCGAGGCTAACGATCACACGCCGTGGCCGACCGCATCGCTCGCAAAGATGATGCTGATGTTGATCGCCGCCGAAAAAATCCACGACGGCTCGCTCAAGCTCACCGACAACATCACGACGTCGCGCAAGGCGGCCGAAATGGGCGGTTCGCAAGTCTATCTGAAGGAAGGCGAGACGTTCTCGCTCGACGACATGATGAAGGCGGTCGTCGTCCATTCGGCCAACGACGCGTCGGTCGCGGTCGCGGAGTATATCGCGGGCTCGACGGAAGCATTCGTCGTGATGATGAACCAGAAAGCCGCCGCGCTCGGGATGAAGGACTCGCACTACTACTCGACTAACGGCCTGCCGCCGGCAAAGGGCGAGTCGGCCGACGTCGCGAGCGCCTACGACCAGGCAATTCTCGCGCGCGAGCTGCTGAAATACCCCGACGTGATCCGATGGTCGTCGATCGACACCGCGCCATTTCGCGCCGGAACGTTCGTCTTGCGCAACACCAATCACCTGGTTCGGACTTATCCGGGATGCGACGGCCTCAAGACCGGATTCTACGACAAGGCCGGCTTCAACGTGGTCGCCACTGCAAAACGCAATGACCTGCGGCTGGTCGCGGTGGTGCTCGGCAGTCAGCACAAGCTGACGAATTTCAAGGAAGCATCCGAGATGATGTCGCAAGGATTTCTCAACTACGAGATGCATTCGGTCGCGAAGAAAGGCGCGCCAATCGCGCAATCCGTCGCGGTGAGCAATGCCGATACTGATAGTATCAAGCCGGTCTGGGGCGCCGACGCGGGTGTCTTCGTCAAACGTGGCGACGCGAAAAGCGCGATCAAGGTCGACTACAATCTGCCACCGTCGATCGCGGCGCCAATCAAAGCCGGCCAGCAGATTGGCACGGCCAACGTGACTGAAGGTGGCAAGCCGGTCACCACGATCGCGTTGCTCGCGCCGTCCGACATAGCCAGATCGACCTCACTTACTAAACGTCTGTTAAGTATTTTCTGAGGTTAAGTTTTATCGAGGTGTTCTTGAAAGAACACTTTTGATTAGTCTCTCCGCTTCGCGCGTGTTATTGTTGTTTCATCAGCCTCGCCCGCATCAGTTTCGAACCCGCCTGATGACTGCAAAAGATAAGTATTACCGCGCGTACATGGACTTTCTCGAGACTGCAGAGCGAAAACGCCGCTGGAATCTGTTCGACGACGTCCCGTGGGACAAGCTCTCGCCCAGCGCCAACACCGAGGAACGTGCCGTTCGCATCGAGACGTATTGCGCCGAAGAGATGTACCTGCCGGACTACACTGCCGCCAGTAACGAGCTGTTGCGAGGAGTGTTTGGGCTCGCGTGGTTTCAGACCGCGTGGAGTTACGAGGAGTCGCGCCACGGACTCGTGTTCCGCGAGTATCTGCTCCGCTCGGGCCTGCGCACGCAGGCGCAATTCGACAAGTTCGAGAGCGACGTGTTCTCGCGCGCGTGGCAAGTTCCGTTCACGACGCGCCGCCAGATGAGTTGCTACGGCGCGTTGCAGGAATCGGCGACCTATCTGGCCTATCGCGCGCAAAAGGATCGCGCGGAACTCGAGAACGACCCGACGCTCGAAGCTATCTTCTTCCTGGTCAGCCGCGACGAGGCTGCTCACGCCGGCTTCTACCGCGAGATGATCGAGATCGAGATGGCCGAGGACCGTGTCGGCACGCTGGCGGATCTCGCTTACGTGCTCGCGAATTTCAAGATGCCCGGCGACGGTCTGATTCCGAATTATCGCGAGAACCTTCTGCTTGGCGGCGGCGGGATCAGTCCGCGCGTGTTTTTGACGCGGGCGGTGCTGCCATTGCTGAAGCAGTTGGGCGCCAGCCGCGACGAACTCAAGAGCGCAACCGCCGCAGTAGTTCCACTGCGCGCCGCATCGTAGCATCCGTGATATAGTTCCATCCGGCAAAATCGCCGCTTGATACCAACTTCGTCGCGATGAACCGGAACCGACTTCTGATTGGGGCCGCGGCCCTGCTGCTCATCTGGATTGGCGGCAATCTCGCGCTTCATTTCGGCCAGAAGTATCACGATCGTCTCGACTACGACATCGACCAGGTTTTCCCACCCGACAAACCGATTGTGCCCGGCGAGATCTACGCCTCGACGCTGGCCGCAATCATGGACCATGAGCTGCACAC
>JBAWCX010000675.1:0-10483 GCA_049590495.1 Binatus sp. (SeqCode) | reverse complement strand
GCGATCGCCGACGCGCTCGCTGGCGTCATGCCGGTCGCCGGCCGGCTCGCCAACACTTCGATCAACGGCATCTTCGTGATCGACGACACATACAACTCGAATCCTCGCTCGATTCGGGCCGCACTTGCGGCCGCGCGCGAAGTCGCCGATGGTCTCGGCGCCCGTCTGGTGATCGCGATGGGCGATATGCTCGAGCTCGGCGAGCAGTCGGACGCCGCGCATCAGGAGGCGATTCGCGACGTGATGCGCTCGCATCCTGCCGCGTTCGTTGCCGTCGGCGATGAGATGAATTCCGCGCTTGCAGCGGTATCCCGCGATGCGGATGCGACCAATGTAGTCGCGGCGCCCGACAGTGTCGCGGCGGCAGGAATAATTGCCGGATTGATCCGTCCCGGCGACGTGCTGCTGGTCAAAGGCTCGCGCGGAATCGCAATGGAGCGCGTCATCGAACGTCTCGGCTGACGCCAATAAGCGTTGAGGCCCTCAGAATCCGATCGCAAACCAGTATGCGCCGCTCGACTTGCCGTTGGCGGCGCCGATCGCGTTGCTCCAGATCCAGAACTGCGATGTCGTGGGCGGATACGCGGCGCTGACCATGGCCACGCCGTCGCCGTCCGCGTTGTTGCTCGGGCCTTCGGGCGTCAACGTCACCGGCATGAAGATCTCGCACGCATTGGGAAAAGCGATTGGGAAGGAATACGGCCCGCGAATCCCTTCATCTTGGGTGGGATCCCAGGTCACGAGTCCCCACTGCGCGACGTACTGGATAAGCCCGCGATTTATATCGCTCACGCCGATCTTCAGGTAGCCGTTCTGCCCCATCGAGCCGGTAAAGAGCGCGGTGAACGCCTGCAGCGTCGCGAGATTCGCGATATTTACGTCCTGGCGCTGTTTGAGAAACGCCGTGCGATTAGCTAGTTGCTGATGCGGCTGATTGGAAATGCCGGTCCCGCTGAAGCTCGCGCCGCTGGCAGCGCCTTCGACCGGATCGGTCGCTTGAATCTGATATACCTCATTCGAGATAAACTCTGCCGAATCGATTAGTGTAGCCATTGACTACCTCAGAAGGTAAGCGTCCACGTGCCGCTGATACTCATTCCCGCGCCAAAGACTATTGGTGCGATAGTCTTGCGCGCGAGCATCGGAGCCGGCGCCGTAGTTCCCGGCAGTCCCGCGCTCGCATGATTGGCGAATATCGCCAGCTCCTGAATTGTTATTCCTCGCGCGCCGGTATCGGCTGTCGTCAGCGACCAATTGAAAGTCACGCTGCCGTTGCCGTCCTCGCTGTGACTGTCGAGCGTCTTGTAATATGCGGGCGTTGTCAGCGCGGTGTCGGTGACGGCCGGTGCGTTCGATCCGGTGCCGAATCCCACGGCGGCCGCGAATTCGCCGGTGGTATCGCCTCCGAGCAGTGCCGCAAGGGCAGGCAATCCGGCGTTGACGAAAAGATTGCGGCCCTCGCAAATTCGCACGACACGGCCGCGCTCTACGAGACGGATTCGCACGATTCCAATCGGCCTTCTCATTTTAACCTCCGTTCAGAACGGCTGCGCCGTTGACCATCAGCGCCGAATCGGCAACCGCGGGTTGGTTGGCGCCGTAAGTGATCCCGCTGTGCCGATAGTGCGCGTTGTAAGCGGGTACAATCGGACCGTACGCATCGGTCGACGACGCCGTCGCGATCGCAAATGCCAGCGCGGCGTCATTCGGCGCGGGCGCCGCGTCGACCTGGTATTGGACAATTCCGCTGAGCGTCAACCCGTCCGATGGCACCGGGCCGGCGTCGGCAATCGCCGGCACCACGAACCATATCGAATCGAGCCACGAGCGCGCCGGCTTGAAGAAAGTTACCGCTGTCGATGCCGTCGATGCCGCATCGATTGAGACACTCTGCCCGTCGACAAGATCGATCAGCACACGAAACACCGCCCACCCCTGATTCGACGGGTACGAACTGCCGCCCCAGGCCGACTGTCCTTCGAGCAGCGTCACCTGCGCCCATCCCAACGAGGCGAGCGCCTGCTTGATCGACCATGGCGTACCGCGGAATCGATGCAGCGGGATCGCGTTCTTGAGCAGTTCGCGCTGCGCCGCCTCGGTCAGCATCTGATTCGTCACCGCGCCGCCGGCCTCGATCAGATTGTCCACATCGATCAACAAATCGATGTCAGTAAGCGCGTCGACGCCGCCCAGCGACACCGGCGCGATCAACTGCCAGAGGGGCGACAGGATGTCGAACTGCCACGCCAGGAAGGGCAAGGCCGCTTCCACCACCGAGTCGATTCTGTAAATCAACAAGGTCGTGAGATCGAGCGCCGCGAGCCGCGCGATCAGCACCAGCAACGCCTGCGTGCGCGTGTCGTTGATCGACGGCGCCGCCGAAAGCTCGGGCATCAGCTGTGCTCCGTGCTGAACGCCGTCGTCAGCGAGATCATCGTGCAGTTCGCCCACTGCCCTGCTGAGAGCGGGGTCAGCGCCGGCGTCGTGAGCGTCACGCCGTAGACGCCGGCGACCGACAAAGCGGCGATTATCTGGCTCGGCACGATGTCGCGCTGAATCTTGGCGGCCAGCTCGAGCGCGAGTTCCTGAACTGCGGCGGTCGCGGCAGTCATCGTAGCGGTTGGATCCGCATCCGAGTACAGCGTCACGGTCCCCGTGATCTGATAGTCGACCTCAGTCACCGCCAGCACGTTGACGGTGTCGGTCAGCGGACGCACTGTGTCGGCGCTCAGCACCGCGGCGACCTTCGCGAGCAGCGCGGAGTTCGCGACTCCCACGCTGTTGGGCGCCGCCGCCGGCTGCACAGTCACCGGTCCGGTCAACACGTAGACGTTCACCGACCCGGGCGCCGGGCTCACAATTTGCGCGTCGACGATCGAAGGATCGGCGCCGATCGCAAAGAACCGGTATGCGCCGATTGGCCCCGCCACGCTGAACTGATTTGGCGCAGCCTGAATCCGGGTGCGCAGATGATCGTCCGTTTCCGGAGCGGAGCCGCCGGTAGTCGTGCTGGTATTAGTTACGTTCGCAATCAAAGCATTCGGATTGAGTTGGACGTTGACCTGCCCCGCCAGGTAGCCGTTGGCAGCCGCTCCTGGAGCCGTCGCCGCAGCCGCGACGCTGCCGGTAGTGGCGCCGGCCGCGATAGTGATTGTCGCGCTCGTCGCGAACGCAAAATGCCCATCGCTGGTGCCCGCCAGCGTTCCCGCCGAAATCGTGAACGGCACGGTCAGCGCATTCGCGAGCGTGAATTGAAGCGTCGTCACCGCGGGTTGCGACGCCAGCCGAGTGACGCTAAGCAGTTGACCGAGATAGTCGAGCATCGGGAACGACGCGAACGCGAGCAGATTCTGCTCGGCCGCGTACTGGATCGCATTGCGCACCAGTGATTCGCGGTACGCATACAGATTGATCAACAGCCGCTCGACTTGCGCGGGATAAAGCGTTCTGCCTGACGCAGCCTCGAACTCGGCGATCATGTCGGCAAGGATCAGGTTTGGATCGAGACCGTCCGCGTCGTTGACGAACACCGGCGGAGGCAGCGATGGAATTCCTGCGGCCATCAACTCATCCTTTCGTCGCCGTCGGCGCGGTCCGCACTAGACCGTCGCTCCCGGGATCGTCACGGTCGTGGTCTGGACGCTCGCGGCAGCGGCGCCCAGCTTGAGTTGCCAGTTAAGCGTTACGTCGAGATGTGCCCCCGACTGCGTACTCGCGTCGGTCACCGGTTGTGCAGCCACCGAAACAAGGTTCACGCGCGGCTCCCAAGTCGTGATCGCCGAGGTGAGTTCGCTCACGATCGCGGGCAACGCAACGTCGATCGGAAAATCGATGAACCGCCAGATGTTCGCGCCAAAGGTCGGCCGAAGAGGATCGCTTCCTTGCGGCGTCGTCACGATAATTCCCAGGCATTGCTCGACGTCGGCGATCCCTTGCACCACCTCGCCGATGGCTCCCAGAGCCAGCGACCAGTCTGCCGACGTAATGTCCGCCAATGTGATTGCGCCTTCCGACATCGTCATCCCGCCAACACGTCGGTGCTTGCCGTCACGATCGTGCCCGTCGACTCGCCGACTTGAACTCTGTCGCCAAGCCGCGCGACACCCGCCAACAGTCCGTTGCCCAGCTGTACCTGTCCCGCACTTTTGATGATGACGTTGCCGCTCGAGTCGATCTGAATCTGCGCCCCGTTGGCAGTAACGTTGAACGCTGCACCCTGCGGCAGACTCACGCTCAAAATGTGTTCGGTACCGTCGTACTTGATCTCGCCCTGGTCCTGAAACTTCAGATCGAGCAGATGTATCCGAGCGTCGTACCTGAGTTCCGTGGTGTCCTGGAAAAACAGATCGAGGACGTGCGCAACCCGATCGTAATCGAAGTTCGTGCCGTCCTGAAACGCGAGATGAAACTTGTCGGCACTGTTCACCGGCGGCACGTCTGCGTCTGAATAAATCGCGCCCAACACCGCGCCTGCTTCATCGCGCAGGTCCATCAGGCACACGACCTGCTCGCCAATATCCGGAATCCAGTACGCCTTGTCGTTCTGCGTCTTGAAAAAAATAATCGGCAGCCACCAGCTGATCACTTCGTCGTAGTCCGGAAACATCACGCGCACCTTTGCGCGCAACGTGTCCTGCTGCTGCACGATCCCGACGCGAAACGTCGGATTCAGCGAGGCAAATCGCTCGCGGTATTCTATTATATCGTTCATACGCTGACCCGCCGCGCCGCAATTGAGGTTGAGTACCCTGCTGCTCGCGCCAAACGATGCTGCGCAGTCTCGATCAAGTATGTTCCATCGAGCGCACCCCAGCCGCTGAGCTGTACATTGTTTCCCGCCACCAGCACCGTGGTCCCCGGCCCCTCCAGCGATGCGTCGACGAACACCATGTTGTGCAGATGAAGCAAGGCCTGAGCCTTCACCAGCGCTTGCTGCGCGTTCTCGCAGCGCGCGACGATCTTGAGCGTGTCGCCGGTCGGCGCGGGCGGGTCCGCGGACACCGACTGAGTAATCAGTTGCTTCGTGTCAGGATCGAAGTACGAGAATTCCGCACCATCGTAGATTCGGCGCGAGCGATTCCGAAATGAGAATCGAACCGTATCCGATCTCATAATCGTCGTCACCGCCGGCACCGACTCGAGCACCGGCCGCGAGTAGAAGATCAACTGCCCCGCACGCACTGTAAAATCAAAGTTGTGCTCGCGCGCAAGGCGCTTCAGAAATTCCAAATCCGTCTGGCGCCGTTGGGTGACGCGGGCAAACACCACGTCGCTGTCGGACTCCGAAGATGCCGTCACCATTACCAGCCCGTACTTCGACGCGATCAACCCCGCTATTTCCACGATGCCGATATTCTCGTATGCCATGGTGTTTGCCGTGCGCATCGGCGCCGTGATGTAGGCGGCAAGGCAGCGGAGTCTCATCACGTCGGGCGGACCGTCCAATTCCAGTTCGTCAATCTGAAATTCTCCGCAGTCCAGCAGAGCCTCGCCGCTATAGCCAATCTGCAGACTGACTATGTCGCCGAGCGCCGGATACCAGGGGCCTTGCCATTGCTTGGTGGAGTCTTCGAGCTCCACTTCCAGCTCGCCCGAAGCGCCATCGAGCCGATCCACATATCTGATCGCAAGAACCATTTGCGACACATCGGCGGTAATATTCACACCCAGGTAACTGAGTATCCATTGAGGCGAACGAACTGTATACGATGCAGTCGCCGCCATTACTCACTCACCACTTGAGACAACTTCCAGGGCGGCATGCTGACTATAACTACTGCGCTCTTTTGCAGGATCGGCACGGCGATCGATATTCCCGCATCGAACACCGGCTCGATCGGAACATTCGGATTAGCCATTATGATCGGCGAATAGTCAGTCGGGTCGGCATAGTATTGCCAGGCTAACAGGTCCCATCGTTCACCCGCCGTCGTAATGTGGAGTATGAACGATCCCGACGGCGTCATCGCGCGGCGCTCCTCACGATCACAGCAACGGACACGTCATCCGCTTCAAGATTGGGACCGCTTGACCCCGTCGCGGATGGGATAATGAGCAAAGCAGAAACGCCTGGCGTGAACGATCCGTTCGGACCGCCGCCGGCGGTTCCGTTTGACGCCGTCGCAATTCCGAGCGGAGAAAACCCCGCCACCGGTTGCGCATTGGAAAGAAGTTGCAGGTCAGCTGTCCATTCCTTCAACGCGAGCGCGACCCTGATCGCGATCGGAGCACCATCTGCCGACAATTGCTGCGATTTCATTTTGATCGACTCGATCACAAAGAATCCGCGGAACCCTCCATTCCCAAAGACCAGCGGCAGTGCAAGATGCTGCGCGGCCGTCGCGCGCAACAGCGCCAGTTGCGCCGCCGGATTGGTGAACGACGAATGCCACATCAGCTCGAAACTCAGCTTCTCGAGATCGTCTCCGACCCATTGCATGCGCGGCTTGCTTTCAATGACCCGCTGCTCGGCAAAATCATACGCCGCCGCCGATTCGTAACCTTCCGGAGAACCGACTACCTCGAATTGAATGTCGCCCAACACTGCGAACAAGGAATTGCTCCTCAGAACTGCGCGCGCTCGCGCCGCGCCGATTCTCGTTTCAGTTGATTGAACAGTTCTTCACGATGCGCGCTGAGTGCGCCAATCGCATCGCGGGCTAAACCGCCGCTCGCAGTCGATGAGTTGATCACCACTGTCGGCGACGAATGGATAGTGATTCCCTGGCTATGGCCATCCCGACCGCGAGCTTTGCTCGCTGGCTCCGCGAACTCGCGTTGCGAGAGATTCCGGATCGGAATGACGCCGCGAATCAAAGAGGCCATGCGGGCGCTCGCGATGGGCCCGCTGCTCGCGAACTCCGCTCGTTCCGCTTCGAGACCGTCTCGCGATCGATTCGAGACCTGTGCATCGGATCTCTGCGACGATTCCATATTCGCCATTTTCTTCGCGGCTTGGATCGCGCGATGCGCCTGCTCGGCGAAATCACTCGAGGTCTTTACATCTCGTCGTGTAACCCGGTGTTTTACATCGGACTTTCGTTGAACTCGCGACAGGGCATCCGCCTCGGGAGCCAATTCCCGAATCCCTCGCTCATCGAACATCGCAGTCATGCGATGCCGTTCGTTCGTAGAATTTGCCAATCTACCCGACTGGCTTGCAGCCTCAGGAAGCCGGCGGTACTCCGGAAACGAAACACGCGCCGGGATTTGCAGGTGATGACCTGCGGCTATCCGGACCTGCGCGGTCGCCTGCGCCATCCGCATGCTTTGCTGTCCGATGCGCGCAAGGCGATCGAGAATGCCAAGCGCACGCGCCGAACTCGCTCCGCCAAACTTGGCCCGCATGCCGATTGTTCTGGATTGCCTCGCCATTTGATAACTCGCCCGCCGCCGGTGAGGGTTCAACTATGCTCGCACGCTGTTGCGCTCGAATGGCCGGCGCTGAGAGGTCGCGGCTTCGACTCGCAGAGGACGCCCCGCGAGCTCCTTGCCGTTCATCGCGCCCAGCGCGATCGCGGCGTCCTCTTCATTTGTCATCTCTACGAATCCGAACCCGCGGGATCGCCCGTCGAAGCGATCGCGCACGATCTCGGCGCGTTCCACTCCGCCGATCTCGGCAAATGCTTCGCGTAGATCTCCATCGCCTAACGAAAAACTCAGATTGCCTACAAATAATCTCACTTTCATCGTCTCACCGTTTCGCGTCATTCATCAGTTCGTGCATCGCGCTATAGTCAGTGCCATTACTACTCGTCATTCCCTCCGCCGCGGTCGACGCGCATTCGTTCGTAAGAGGTCATCGCGTCGAGCCAGTACGACAGCTCCGCAAAGTCCATTTCGCTCAGCTCCCGGACTGAGAATCCGGATTGAACGAGGCCTGCGAAGTTCGCTGCGGAGGGCGGTCGAAATTTTCGTCAATCACCTCGGCCTGCAGCGCCATCACGTCCGCAAGATCCATCTCGAGTACGTCCTCGTACACGATTTTGCGTCCGTCCACGCGCGCCAGCTCCGCGATTAGCGCAAATATCACCGCACTCGCATCGCCGCCTGCCGCTGCCCGCTGCGCCCGCATCAGGTCCCGCCCCCGACCCTTTCGCACCTCGGCCCGCGTGCCCGACGGCAAATCGATCGTCCGGCTATCCTCTTCTGCCTTTGCTTCCACGCCATCGAGACGTACTCCATTCACGGTAATGTCGTCGCTCTTCATTAGTCATCGCTCCCGTCGTCCGGTTTCAGTGCAATGTCAGGTCAGCCGCCGAGATTGGATCGAAACAGACTCAGTTGATCGACGCCGCCGACTACGTAGATATTGGCGAATACGTCGTACAAGTATATTTGCACTCCTGCGACGTATAATTCGCAGTGATAGATACTTACTACCGACGTGGTCTCGACCATTTTATGCTGACGAAATGTGGGACTTCCGGCATCTTTGAAGATTCCAGTCATCAGGTACACCACCGGCAGCTGCGCGCTTCGCCCCTGGCTGGTGTACTGCTCGAGGTTTCCTCGCGCCTGGAAGGAATGTGTTTGAAATGGACTGGTCGACATGGTCAGCGTGTCGGCGTCGAAGGACGACCATTTGATTTTCGACTCGAGCTTTTCCACGCCCGCCCATAGCTCAGCCGTCCCCGCCATCCCCAGGCCCTTATAGTCAATCATCTTGTGCTTGGGATTGGCGATTTCGATCTCTTCAGCCCGGCCCAGCAGTCCGACGCCGTCGATGTATATATTTGCATTAGTCAGTGAGTTGATCTGAATATTCATTCTGTTTCCCTGAGATACGCGCTGATTACGACGTCGCTCCCGCCGCTACCGTTATCGGACTGGTTTGTCCGAGTTGCTGCAGCAGCGTCACATCTATGAATGCCTCGAAAGTGATTCTCTCCGAGGGTGGCGGTGGCATTACGTCGATATCGAACACAAGTTGCCCCGCGGCGATCTGCGCGGCTGGATTCTCCGCGGGGTTGAAACTCGCCGCGCCCGCGACCAGTGCGCCGCGCTGGATGAGCGATCTGATGAAGGCATTCGCGCTCGCCAGGATCGCGTCTATCAGCGCGTTCGAAATTGGCTGATCGATGAACTGGAGCATCGCGAGTTCCAGCGACTCCTCGATTACGTCCATCGTGCGCCGTACCGAAATAAAATTGTCAGGCGCGGTGGAAGTCGGGTACTCCGCGCTCCTGTTCCCCCACACGCGGAGTCCGGTGCCGAATGCATTGAACACCGTCACGATTCCCGCCGCATTTAGGTTGTTGGTGTCCGACGACGCGTCGAGAATCGACGCGTAAAGCTGAACGTCGGGCCCGAGCATTCCAACCACCTCCGTGTTCGAAGGCGACCACCAGTAACCCTGCGCCAGGTCCTTTGCCGCGATCGCTCCAGCCACCCACTGTGAATATGGGCCAACCGAGTTCGCGTTGAATTGCGAGGTCAACGGCAGGCCTGAGCTGTTGAGCGTGACTCCCGTCGGCACGATTCCCGTGTCGAAGAACGTCTCTTGCGGGTAGCACAGAATCGTTCGGCCGCTCGACGTCGCAAAGGCGTTGCCCACCGCCCCGCGATTGGCGATAACCGTCGTTGGTGTGGTCGCCGGCGGCGAGTCTACCAGCGCCATCGCGCGAATCTTGCTCGCCATCGCGTTGAGCGCGGCCGCAACTGTGGCGTCCTGAGAGTAGCCCGGCGCAATCAGGATCTTGGGAAACATTCCCATCGTACCGTAGGTCGTCTGCAATGCCTGCAGCCCCGTGTACACGCCGCCCGTGACCGCTCCAATCACGTCAGCATCCGCCACCTTCGACGGATCTGCGTAGTTGAATGCGATCAAGACGCTGGCGCCGGCGGTAATATGTCCGCCGGATCCCGTCGGCACGATCGCGATCGCGCCGTTCACGGCGTCGAGCGTATAGTCAGTGCCAGCTTCATACGTAGTACCCACTGGATTACTAGTGACTACCACGCTCGACACGCCCATATGGCCGAGATTGATCGCTCCTTGCGCGTTGAATGTAAACGCACTTGCAGCTATCGCCGTAAAATGAACGCCGGGATTGAACACGTTGACGACGATCGCCTGTCCCGCGCCCTGCGCCTGGATCGCCGCCAGTGCGTAAGGAATCGAGTATCCTCGAACCAGGGGACCGAAGTTTGCCGCGTCGAGCGCCGACGAGACCAGCGCCGGTGTGTTAGGCGCCGGCGCGACCGACGGCGAGACCACGGCCCACGCCGGCGCTGTCCCCACCAGTCCAATCACCGCCGACTTGACGACCGTGACCGGGACCGGCCCGTTCGGCACTTCGATTACCTCGACCCCGTGCAAGAAACTAGCTGGCATGTGTCACCTGTTACTCAGTTGAATCGAATTACTATTCATTGTGGTTTAGTTAGTCGGTTCGCTCTGGCCCGCGGTCGCAATAGCCACTTCGGCATACGTATAGGCGATCTGAACTGTCTCGCCGGCGGAGATTGCACCGCCCGGGAT
>JBAWCX010000674.1:0-1982 GCA_049590495.1 Binatus sp. (SeqCode) | reverse complement strand
TTAAATAAAGTGATTTACCCTTCCCCTCCTACTGCGTAACCACCAAAATCCGAAACGTCCCCGCAACCGGTACCGGCCGCGGATGCGCCGGCGTCGCCCCCGCCGGAAACTTCAGGTCCGCCGTCGGCAGATAGACCATCTGGCCACTGCTATCGACGGCCATCGTCCGCGCGCCCAGCTCGGTCTTCGCCACCTGCGCAAGCTCGAACTTGTCCGCCGATACTTCGCGAATAATCGTCAGAGTCCCGTCGCCGCAGCTCGCGAATACCAGGCCGCCCCGGAATGCGGTCGCGTCGACGAACGCGCCGATCGGAAAATCCGCCACGATCTTTCCGTCGTCGGCGTTCATCACGACCAGCTTTTTGTTTCGACATCCGATAAACAGGCGATGGGTCCCGCGGTCCATCGACATCCCGGTCGGCCGATTACCCGGCCCCGTCGGCCATCGCGCGACCACTTTCATCGCCTTCGTATCGACCACCGCGACTTCGTCCTTGTCCGCGATATTGACGAACACCTTGCCGTTCTCATCGGCGACCGCGAACTCCGGCGTGCCACCAAGGTCGACACTCGCCGCCGCCTTCCCGCCCGCCGGATTCACGTCGGGCGCGAATGCGACCATGCGATGCGCATCGCCGCACATCACCAGCACGCGATTGCTCCCGCGATCGTAGATAATACCGTCGGCATCATCCGCCGCGGGCACGATACCGATAGTCGCGTGCGACTTCAGATCGAAAATCTGCACCGAGCCGCTCCCGCCATCGCTGATAAATCCGCGCCCCGCCTCCGGCACCAGCGCCACGCCATGCGATCGATGCTGCCCCGCGATATCCGCCACGACCCGTCCCGTCGCGACGTCGATCGCCATCGTATGCGTCGTGCGGGTGACATAGAGCACGTGGCCATCATGTGCGAGCGTGGCATAGTCCCACCCGCCGTCGCCGCCGAGATTAAAAGTAGCAGTCAGCTTGTAAGCCGGCGGCCCGGGCTCCGCCGCGACCGCCACGCCAGCCGCCCCGATAATCGCGATCGCAAAGACAAAAACTCGAACCAAATATTTTTTCATATTTTTCTATCTTTTATCCAAACCGGAATCTGCAGAGCGGAGCGATCCTTGTGTTCCCCTCTCCCTGTAAGGGAGAGGATGAAGGTGAGGGTCCTTATACAGCGCGCTCTTCGCGCGCCATTCAAGATTCTGTCCTATGCTCTAAGGTATCTTCGAATCCCACAGCCCATCCGGCAATCGAAACGGTCCATCAGCCTCACACGGCAACTCGACAACTCTCACCACGGCCTCAACATTCAACTCTCCATACAAATGAGGGAACAACTCGCCCGATACTTCCCGATGTACCCCGGCCGGCGCCTCAAACCTCAACTCCGCCTTCAACCGCGACTCATCAATACACAAAACCACCAGCCCACCCTCCCCACGATAAAACCGGTTAGCAGTATCAATCACCTGCGCAACAGTAGAGCAATGAATAAACCCCTCAGCCCGCAAACCAGCAGGCGCATAAGTCCCGCGCGCAACGGCAAGGACCCAATCACTCCGCTTGACGATATGAACGATCATAGAGTACGCCCGCAGCGTCGCGCCGTTTCCGACTCTTACCTCGCCCAGTTCCGATGTAGCGTCCCGCGCAACTTCTTATTAGCCTCTCCCACTTCGTTGTGGGAGAGACCGCGCGCCTCTGGCGCGGGTGAGGGGGAGCTTTTGCGAGAGAGGCGCCCGGCCGCAACGCGGCCGGTAGCTGAGGGTTCTGCGATTCAAGATGCGTGCGTGGTGCTTCGACTCCCATTTTTTAGTGTCCTTCCGTCCTTGTGTCATTCTAGAGCGAAGCGAAGAATCCCGGTCCTTCCGCGCTTGCGCGCTCTTTTTTTGTGTCATCCCGAGCGAAGCCGAGAGACCCCGGATCTTTTTCAGTGCTGGCCGACGCACCCCAACCAAAGCGCGACCGCGATGAACAATACCAATC
>JBAWCX010000673.1:0-3265 GCA_049590495.1 Binatus sp. (SeqCode) | reverse complement strand
GACCACTACGGGCGATCCGATGGCTCGTATGCCGGACGGCAAGATGGCGCTGATCATAAGATTCGATCAGGCTGAATGGCTGATTTTCATCTTCGGGATCGGATTCGCTGCGGTCTACGCGGTCTTTGCGCTCCTCTATACCCATGCTTACCGGATGCGCGATGCACTTCAGCTCAACGCGTTCGAGACCTTTGACACTCGCAACCGAATTATCAGAAATCTGCTGGTATGCGGTGTTGGCCTGCTTGCAGCATGCACCTCCCTGGCCATTGGTGGCTACAACGCCCGCTGGGCCGGCTGGGCATTTGCGCTGATTCCCGTGGTATTGATTGTTCATACTTCGATCAACAAGCGGCGCCGCGCGAGGCTGATCGCGCCAATCGAAAATTAGGCTGTGAGACGCACATGACACTTGATGAGGCCGGTCGATGACCACCACTGACATTACTTTCCCAACCGACGGCGGACGCCCGATGCGCGCTGCGTACGCCGCGCCCTCCGATTCGCAAAAACATCCCGGCGTGATCGTCATCCATGAGATTTTCGGCCTCAACGACGACATCCGCCGTATCACCGGTAAAGTCGCCGACCTCGGCTACGCCGCACTCGCGCCCGACCTCTACGATCGCGACGGCATGCGCCTCATCTGTATCGCGCGCACGCTCATGACGCTCAATCGCGGCGAGGGCGACGCGTTCAAGGACCTCGACGCCGCGCGCAAATTCCTGCAGCAGCAGCCCGGCGTCGACGCCGCGCGCATCGGCGTCATCGGCTTTTGCATGGGCGGCGGCTTCGCGCTGATGTACGCGGTGCGCACTCCGCTCGGCGTCGCCGCGACGTTCTACGGCGACGTGCCGAAATCCACGGACCAGTTGCGCGGTGTATGCCCCGTGCTCGGCGGCTACGGCGGCAATGACCGGATGTTCGCAGCGCAGGGGCGCAGGCTTGAAAACCTGCTAACCGAGATGGGCGTCGATCACGACGTGAAGATCTACGAAGACGCAGGCCACAGCTTCATGAGCCGCAACAGCGGCTTTCTTCCATGGATAGGAAAGATCGGCCCGATGAAGGCCGCCTACAATCCCGAGGCCGCCGAAGACAGCTGGAAGCGAATCGAATCCTTCTTCGCCCGCCACCTCGGCCACTAGCCGCGTCAGCGACGCGTGCCTCCGCAGATGCCTGTTGCTCGAGCGCAACAGGACGGTGCCTCGACGCTCGGACTCGGCAGCCGGAACTCCTTCTGATCCTACACTTTGATGTTACTTGTCCTACAAATTGATCTGATAGATCCTACACTTTGACCTGATCCTACACTTTGACAGCATTTGCAATTTTTCAGGAACGATGTTATTAGCAGCGTCCGACGGCAATAAACGCGAAGAGCAATAGACGCAATAAGCATCCGAAAGGCGAAGACGCCAAAATCCTACAACCTTACTCGGAGAAAGCTCCCCCTGACACTTGAGAGGTTAGCTCATGTCTTACGCAGTGCCTAAAGACTGGCGAGGGCAATTCGTCTACAACGCGCGGATGCTGGCCGCACTTGGCGAAAGCAGAGGACTCCGGCGACTGTGGCGGCGCCTGAGATTCCGATGGGATTACGGACCGGCCCCGAGGTGACCGCCCGGTAACACACCAATGCCCGCGTCCCGGGCACCGACAAATCGTAGGCGACCTGATCCAGTCGCGTAGTGCTTGCCGAACGCCGGTGATAAGAGAGAAGCCGGTCGTTCTCTCAAAACGGTGAGGCATGCGCTGCACGAATTGCGACACGGATAATCCCTCGACAAATAACTTTTGCGCGAAGTGCGGGAATGCACTCGCGCAGCATTGCGCGAAGTGCAAGGCGGAAAATCCTCCGACTTCCGACTTCTGCGGCAAGTGCGGCGCTTCACTCAGCGAACTCGTAGCGCTGCAACCCGTTGCCTCTCCCGAGTTGATATCTGCGGCACCCGGCCCCGCTCCGGCTGGCGAGCGGCGCCATTTGACGATCCTGTTCTGCGACCTGGTCGGTTCGACCGAGATGCAGCATCAGCTCGATCCCGAGGAATCACGCGAAATCGTCGCCGGCTATCAACGCGCGGTGGCGGCTTCTGTAGAGCGCTTCGGCGGCCAGGTCGCTAAGTTTCTGGGCGATGGCGTGATGGCGTATTTCGGATATCCGCAGGCGCATGACAACGACGTCGAGCGCGCCGTGCGCGCGGGACTTGAGATCCTCGACTCGATCAAGGCGCTCAATGCCAGGGGCGATCGGCCAAAGCTCTCGGCCCGGATCGGCATCCATACCGGTTCGGTCGTGGTGGGCGCCGGCGGCGGCACCGACGCCGACATCTTCGGCGACGCTCCCAATCTCGCTTCGCGGGTGCAGTCCGCGGCCGAGCCCGACACCTTGGTCATCAGCGCCGATACGCATCGATTGGTCGCGGGGATGTTCGTGGTAGAGAATCGCGGCGCTCACGATCTTAAGGGAATCGCACAGCCGGTCGGGCTTTACCGTGTCATCCAGCCCAGCGGTGTACGCACCCGGTTTCACTCGAGCGGGCGGGCGCTGACGCCGTTCATTGGCCGGGATGAGGAACTGCGGCTGCTGTGGAATCGATGGGAGCGGCTGCTCGACGGCGAGGGACAAGTGGTGCTGATCGCGGGCGAGGCGGGAATCGGCAAATCGCGCCTGGTTGAGCAGTTTCATGAGCGGCTGGCTGGTACGCCGCACACTTGGGTCGAATGCGCCAGCGCGCCGTACTTTCAGAACACGCCCTTTTACTCAGTCACCGACATGCTGCAGCAGGGCTTTGCATTGCGTGGCGACGAATCGGCCGAGGAGAAGCTGAACCAGTTGGAGCGCAACCTCGAGCTGTCGGGCCTGAAGCCGGCCGAAGCGGCGCCACTGATCGCGCCGCTTCTCAACCTTGCCGTTCCCGAAAAATACCCGCCGCTGCTGCTCTCGCCCGAGCAGCGGCGCAAGCGGCTGCTGGCTGCCCTCGCGGCATGGACGTTCGGGGCGGCCAGGGCGCAACCGATGGTGATTGTGCTGGAAGACCTGCACTGGGTCGATCCTTCGACTATGGAACTCCTCCAAATCCTGGTGGACCAGGGCGCAACGGCGGCTCTCCTTTTGCTCTACACGGCACGGCCGGAGTTCCGGGCGCCGTGGCCGATGCGGGCGCATCACGCGCAGGTCACCCTCAGCCGTCTGCATAGTCGTCAGGTGCGCGAGATGATAGCCGGTTTCGCGGCCTCCGGAGTGCTTGGCAGCGAGGTGATC
>JBAWCX010000672.1:0-4124 GCA_049590495.1 Binatus sp. (SeqCode) | reverse complement strand
CGCTGGAAAAACTTCATCCGATGGATGCAGTTTTCGATCAGGACTACGTGCGCAACATTCGCGGTCCCAATCTGAAGGAAGCGCGCACCAAGCTGGACAAGGCCGCGATGCTGATGGACGACATCCGGCAATTCCAGAAACGCACCGGCGTCGCGCGCACCGTGATGGTCTGGTGCGGCTCGACGGAGGTCTTCCATCAGCCGGCGGCGGTGCATGAGACGTTGAAGTCCTTCGAGGCCGGGCTCGTCAGTAACGATCCTGAAATCGCGCCGAGCCAGATCTACGCATACGCCGCGCTCAAGATGGGAATCCCGTTCGCGAACGGCGCGCCCAACCTGACGACAGACACGCCCGCGCTACTCGAGCTCGCGCGCGAAACCAACCTCCCGATTTGCGGCAAGGACTTCAAGACTGGCCAGACGTTTATGAAGACGCTGATCGCGCCGGGGCTGAAGGCGCGCATGCTCGGGATGTCGGGATGGTTCTCGACCAACATCCTTGGCAATCGCGACGGCGAGGTGCTCGAAGATCCCGGCTCGTTCAAGTCCAAGGAAGAGACCAAGCTGTCGGTGCTCGACCAGATCCTCCAGCCCGAGCTGCATCCGCAGCTTTACGGCGACGTGTTCCACTCGGTGAAAATCAATTATTACCCGCCGCGCGGCGACTCGAAGGAGGGCTGGGACAATATCGATATCTTCGGATGGCTCGGCTATCCGATGCAGATCAAAATTAATTTTCTTTGCCGCGATTCGATCCTGGCGGCGCCGCTGGTGCTCGACCTCGTGTTGTTTCTCGACTTGGCGCATCGCGCGGGCATGCGCGGGATCCAGGAATGGCTGTCGTTCTACTTCAAGGCGCCGATGCACGCGCCAGACATTTATCCCGAGCACGACATTTTCATCCAGCTGATGAAGCTCAAGAACACGCTGCGCTGGATGCGCGGCGAGGACCTAATCACGCATCTCGGGCTTGAATACTACGACTGACGGCCGTGATAGAGGCCGTTTCGCTCACGCACGCGCCGCATTAGAATCAAGCTCGATGGGCGTGCTCAGCGGTAAGACGATCGTGCTTGGCGTGAGCGGTGGAATCGCCGCTTACAAATCCGCGGAACTGGTGCGATTACTCGTAAACTCAGGCGCGAACGTTCGCGTTATGATGACGCGCAACGCCACCCAGTTCATCACGCCGCTGACGCTGCAGACGCTCAGCTCGAATCCTGTTGCCACCGACACGTTCTCGCTGACGCAGGAGTCCGAAATCGGTCACATTCGGCTCGCGGATAGCGCCGACGCGATCGTGATCGCGCCCGCGACCGCCGACGTGATCGCCAAAGCCGCAGTCGGTATCGCTGACGACATCGTGACGACTGTGTTGCTCGCGACGCGTGCGAAAGTTGCGTTTGCGCCGTCGATGAACGTGCACATGTACGAGCATCCGACCGTCGCCGAGAATCTTGCCAGGCTGCGCTCGCGCGGTGCGGTGATAATCGATCCGGCTGAAGGCGCGCTCGCATGCGGCTACGAGGGCAAGGGCCGCCTGCCGGACCCGGCGATCGTCGTCGCGGAAGTCGAGAAGATGCTCTCCGCGCAGGACCTCGCGGGCGAAAATATCCTGGTGACGGCAGGGCCGACGCAGGAACCGATCGATCCGGTGCGATTCGTCACCAACCGCTCGTCGGGCAAGATGGGATTTGCGATTGCGCGCGCGGCATGGCGCCGTGGTGCGTCGGTGCGAATCGTCGCAGGGCCGTCCGCTCTCGCGACGCCTTACGGCGTCGAACGAATCGACGCGGTGACGGCAGCCTCAATGCTCGCCGAAACGTCGAGCAATTTTCCGTGGTCGACGGCGCTCGTGATGGCGGCGGCGGTGGCGGATTTTCGTCCCGCGAATCCGGCGCGCGGCAAGATCAAGAAAGACGCGCGCGGTCTTCGCCTCGAGATGGAGCCGATCGCCGATGAGATGCCGCGTCTGGCGGCGAAGAAGGGCACGCGCCTGTTGATTGGATTCGCCGCCGAAACCGACGACCTCGAAGCCAACGCGCGCGCCAAGCTCAAGCGCAAGGGTCTCGACTTTATCGTCGCCAACGACGTGACCCGGGAGGGCGCCGGCTTCGAAGTCGATACCAATATCGTCACGCTCATCGGCTCCGACGGCAGCTCCCAGAGCCATCCACAGATGTCCAAAGACGCGGTCGCGGACTTGATTCTCGATCGAATCGTCGCGCTCCGCGCTGCCAAGCCGAAGTCCGGCCGCGCGGAGAAATCCTCGCGCCTGCGTGCCGTCAGATAGCCTTCGCATGGACGCGTCATTGCCGCTGGATCGCCGCACGTTGGTCGCCACGATTCGCGACTACGTCGAGCAGTTGCGCGAGGAGGGGATGGAAGGACTTCCCGCATCTCCGTCGTCGTTGGCGAGCGCCGCCCCCGTCGCGTCGGCTCGTGCAGTGAGCAAGACTGACGCCGCGCCGATGGCCACCGAACTGTTTTCGAAATATCCAGGACTCGAAAAATCCTCGACGCTCGAAGTACTGCGCGAGTTCATCGGCGATTGCCAGCGATGCAAGCTCGCCCCGCGCCGCACCAATCTCGTCTTCGGCGTCGGCAATCCCAACGCGCAGTTGATGTTCGTTGGCGAGGCGCCTGGCGCAGACGAGGACGCGCGCGGCGAGCCTTTCGTCGGCCGCGCTGGTCAGTTGTTGACCGACATCATCGAGCGCGGCATGGGTATCCGACGCGACGACGTCTACATCTGCAACGTGATCAAGTGCCGTCCGCCCGACAATCGAAATCCTGAGCCGGACGAAGTGGCTGCGTGCGAGCCGTTTCTGTTTCGCCAGATCGATATCGTGCGCCCGCGCGCGATCGTTGGGCTCGGCACCTTCGCCGTGCAGGCTGTGCTCAAGGTGAAAATTCCCATCAGCAAGCTGCGCGGCAATTGGCAGGATTTTCGCGGCATCCGATTCATGCCCACTTTTCATCCCGCGTATCTGCTGCGCACGCCTGGCGATAAACGGCTGGTGTGGGCGGATATTCAGGAAGTGATGAAATATCTCGGGATGCCGATTCCGCGCCGCGGCGGTTCCGCGCCGTGAACACGCGCTCAAGGCTGGTCGTCGTCGCGGCGTTGGCGATCGCGATCGGATCGTTCGCCTCGCGCGGGATCTTTGCCGCCGATGCGCCGGCGAAACCGGCCGCGCATCCGCTGTGGGTAAAACTGATCACGATTGACGGCTCGATCAATCCCGCTGTCGCGTCCTATATCGAGGATTCGCTCGCATCCGCAAATGCCGAGGGTGCAAGCGCGCTCGTGATCGAGCTCGATACGCCAGGCGGGCTGCTCAACTCCGCTGAGAAGATCGTCAAGGCCATCCTGGCCGCTCCTATACCGGTGATCGTCTATGTCGCGCCATCGGGCGCCAGCGCCGCGTCCGCCGGGACCTTCATTACCGAAGCGGCGAACGTGGCCGCGATGGCTCCGGGAACCACCATCGGCGCGGCTCATCCGGTGGAGGAGGGCGGCGAGGAGATCAAGGGCGCGATGGGTCAGAAGATCGAGAACTTTACGGCGACCTTCGCGCGCACGATCGCACAACAGCGTGGGCGCAACGAAGATTGGATCGAGCAGGCCGTCCGGCACAGCGTCGCGATTGGCGAGCGCGAGGCGCTTGCGAAGAATGTCGTCGATATCGTCGCGCCCGATTTGCGCAGCCTGCTGACTCAGGCCACCGGCCGCAAGGTGCAGGTCGCCGGCCATACCGTGACGCTCGCGCTTGCCGACGCCGTGGTACGCCGCGCGCGGATGACGCCCGGCCAGCAACTGCTCAACGTTCTTGCGGATCCCAACATCGTCTATCTGTTGCTGATGGCGGGATTGATCGGGCTGTACTTCGAGTTCGCGCATCCCGGCGTCATCTTTCCCGGCGTCGCCGGCGCGATCTGCCTGCTGCTGGCGCTCGCATCGTTCCAGGTGCTGCCGGTAAATCTCACCGGCTTGCTGCTGATTTTTCTCGGCGTCGGAATGCTTATCTCCGAGGCTTTCGTCACCAGCTACGGAATCCTTGGCCTGGGTGGGGTTACGGCCTTCGTCATCGGCTCGCTATTTTTGATCGACACCTCAAAGAC
>JBAWCX010000671.1:0-2593 GCA_049590495.1 Binatus sp. (SeqCode) | reverse complement strand
CGGGCAGCGTCGCCATTCCGTTTCTGAAACTCTGGAATAGGCTCCAGCGCGCGCCGCTCACGTCCGCACTTTTCGACGCGCGGGCATTCTCCGCCGCGCGCATCCCCTTGACGACGCTGCCGTGGCGGCGTTCCATCTCGACAAAGCGCGGCATCGTCGCAGCCATGCTGAGCCGTTTCGGATCCGCGGTGTAGATACCGCCCGCGAGCGCCTGCGCAATTCGGTCGAGCACCTCGCGCCCGAGCCTCCGCGTCACGAATGATTCCAAACTCTCGTCGTCGTCGCCCGTTCTCGCCGCAATGTACGGTTCCATCGCAATCCGCAATTTTCCGAGCGGCGAAAAAAGCGGGCTCCGAAACACCGGCCCGAGATGCGCCGGTGCGAGCAGCGAAAATCCCGCCGGAATCTCGACCAGCCGCCCCGCGCGCACCACGAACGTCTTGCGGTAGATCTCGCGGGTCGGGATCAGTTCCGCGCCGAGGCCGAGCCGCCGCGCGAGCTCGGCGGCCGCGACTTTTTCCGACAGGAACGAGTCCGCACCGGTCTCGATTACAAATCCGTCGCGCCGAATCGTCTCGAGCGCTCCGCCGCATCGCGCGCCGCGCTCGAGCAATTGCACGCCGAGCGGAAATTCGCGCGCGGCCGCCAGTTCGCGAAGCCGATACGCCGCGGCGAGCCCGGTGATTCCGCCGCCGATTACCGCAACCCGCTTGATTTGTGGGTCGGTGCTCGTTTGAGGTTCTCCGTCGCGCTATCGATCAGCGCGCGTGCGCCGCCACAATCGACGCCATCATCTCGATAAACAGCGGATGGTCGCCGACGGTCGGCGCGCGTTCCATCCTGATTCCCGCGTCGCGCGCGATTTGCGCCGCTTCGACATCGAGATCGTACAGCACCTCGACGTGATCGCACAAAAAACCGATCGGCACGACGACCGCCGCCCTCGCGTCGAGGTTGCGAAGCGTCTCCTTGATGTCGGGTTCGAGCCACGCGTCGCGGGGACTGCCGCTGCGGCTCTGATACGCGAACTGCCACGTGGCGATTCCAAGCTCGGCCGCGACCATCCGCGCCGACTGCGTAAGCTGCTCGACATACGGACCCGCCTGCGCCATCGCGAGCGGAATACTATGCGCCGTGAAAATCAGCCGCGCGCGCGACCGCTCCGGGAACTCGAACTTCGAGTACGCCTCGCGCGTGCGCGACGCCACCGCCGCGATGAACAGCGGATGGTCGTGCCACGGCGCGGGATACACGACCTCGGGCGCCCCTTCGCCCAACTGAGCGCGCGCGTCGTCGACGGTCGCCTGGTAGCGCTCGAAGCTGGCTTCGCTGCGATGCGCCGCCATGATGAAGCCGAGCACGCGCCGCGCACCAGCGTCGGCGAGCGCGCGCATCGCGTCGGAAAGGTACGGTTCCCAGTTGCGCATTCCGACCGCGATCGGCACACGTGCGCCTTTTTTCTCGAGTTCGGCGCGCAGAGCCGCAGCCTGCCGCATCGTGAGATCGTTGTACGGCGAGCGCCCGCCGAGAAGATCGTAATGATGCACGACTTCCTCGTACCGCCCGCGCGGGATCGGCCGACCGCGGACAATGTTGTCGAGAAACGGCCGTACCTCGCTGGCGCTGGTCGGTCCGCCGAATCCAATCATCAGCACCGCGCCGCACTTTGCCTTCGCGGCCATCGCGTCAGCGCGCGCTCATCTCGTGGACCGCATCGACGAGCGCGATCGCGTGATCGACGGGCGTCTCGGGAAGAATTCCGTGGCCGAGATTGAAAATGTGTCCCGGCCGTCCCGCCGCCTGATCGAGAATCGCGCGCGCGCGTGTGCGAATTTCGGAAACGCTCGCGAACAGCGCGATCGGATCGAGATTGCCCTGCACCGCGACGCTGTAATTCAGCCGCGCCCACGCGTCCGCGAGATCGACACGCCAGTCGAGGCCGAGCACATCGCTGCCCGCCTCGCGCATCAGCTCGAGCAGGTTCCCCGTCACCGTCCCGAAGTGGATCACGGGCACATCGGCGGGAATCGCCGCGATCACCGATGCGGTGTGCGGCAGCACAAAGCGGCGATAGTCGTCCGGGCCGAGGCTGCCGACCCAACTGTCGAAAATTTGCACGATGTCGGCGCCCGCCGCGATTTGCATTTTCAGGTAATCCGCCGTGATGCGCGCGAGCAGCTCCATCAGGCGATGCCACGTCTCGGGCTGCGTGTACATGAAAGTCTTGGTCGCCTGGTATTGGCGCGACGAGCCGCCCTCGATCAGATACGACGCGAGCGTGAACGGTGCGCCCGCAAACCCAATCAGCGGTGTCGTAGCGCCGATCGCGCGATGCACCAGCTTGATCGCCTCGCCAACGAAGCCGAGCGCGGCCACATCGACCGCGGGAATCCGCTCGAGATCGGCCTCGGTGCGAATCGGGCGATCGATCACCGGCCCGTCGCCCTTTTCGAAATGCAGTCCGACTTCCATCGGGATCAGCGGCAGCAGGATGTCGGCGAAAATGATCGCCGCATCCACTTTGAGCCGCTCGACCGCCGTGACGGTGACCTCGGCGGACAGCTCAGGCCGCTTGCACATCTCGAGAAAGTCG
>JBAWCX010000670.1:0-6338 GCA_049590495.1 Binatus sp. (SeqCode) | reverse complement strand
CCGTCTCGTCGCCTGGACCGCGCATGTTTCCGACCGAGTCGAAGGCGTCTCCGTATTCGATTTTCGCGTCGACGACTCGTCGGAAGACCTCATCGAATTCTTTGCGTGACATCGCGAACGCAAGATGCTCCCCGCCCTTGGTGCCCCACTGCGCGATTTGCAGGGCGAACTCAGGCGTCACGCGAATCACGGAAAATGGCTCGCGATCTCCTTCATGCTTCAGGCCCAGGATGCCGACGTAAAATTCGATGCTCTTTTTTCGATCGTTGACGGCGAGAATCATATGGTCGAGTTGTATAGCCATTGCATTACCTTCTTATTGGCGATTACTCACTTCAGGAACTGAGTCAGCGACAGAAGATTGCCGTCAGGATCTTTGAACCAGCACACTTTGCCCGATCCATCCGGAGTGGTCCAGATTCCCGCGTCATCTTGTTGCACTTCCGGAACGCGCTCGAACTTGACGCCTTTCTTTGCGAGCTGCTTCACGGTCGCATCGATGTCGGGAACCTTCCAACCCAGAGCGGTGAAGGGCACCGGCGTGAATTTTTCGCGCGCTTTCTCGATGTGAAGGTGTATACCGCCAGCCTCGTAGACGATCGCCCACCAGGCATCCTCGACTAGCTTGAGGCCGAGCACACCGCCGTAAAACGCTTTTGCTCGTTCCGGCTGAGTGGTTCCGACGAATGCCATCACTTCGCAGTTGCCGATCATTTCGATCCTCCTCCGCGTCGATAACTAAGCACTTTTACCACTTTGAGCGAGTGGCCATCTTGCGCTAGATTGCCATTCGATGCCGGAAAAGCGCCATTGGTTTTTTGACTCCTACAAGTACCAGGTCCGCGCCGGTACCGTTCCCGAATATACCGATGGCCACGTCATCAGAACGCATTCGCACCCGTGGCATCAGCTCGTTTACGCGTCGCGAGGCGTCATGACCGTGCGCACGCCCGAAGGCGCGTGGGTGGTCCCGATTCATCGCGCCGTCTGGGTTCCTGCCGGCATGCGTCACTCGATCGAGATGTCCGGCCCCGTCTCCCTGCGAACACTCTACCTGGTGCCGCGCCTGAGCCACTCGTTGCCCGCCAAGTGCCGCGTCATCGGCATCTCGCCATTGCTCCGCGAATTGATCCTTCGCATCGTCGAGCTCGACAGCTTAAGCCTCCGCGTCCCTGCTCACGCGCACCTCTTGTCGGTTCTGCTCGATCATCTTCACGTGATGCAATCCGACGCCGTCCACCTTCCGTTGCCGCGCGACGCCCGCGCCAAGCGAATCGCCGCGATGCTGCAGAAGCAACCGTCCGACACTCGATCGCTCACCGAACTGTCGAAGCTCGCGGGCGCCAGCAAACGCACCATCGAGCGGCTGTTCAAGTTCGAAACCGGCATGGGCTTCGGCAAATGGCGTCAGCAACTCCGGCTCGGTCACGCGCTGCGATTGCTGGCCGCCGGCGAGCCCGTCACGACGGTCGCGATGGAGGTCGGCTACGACAGCATCAGCGCATTCATCTCGGCGTTTCGATTGACCTTCGGAAAAACGCCCGGCCAGCATTTCCGCTCCGCATGATCGCGCTGGTTGTGGCGCCCGTCCTTTGCTATTGAGGTTCGCAGCCGAGCCGCAGCCCGTCGATTTTGCGGTTGTGGGGATGACTCGCGCGGAGGACGGTTGACCGCCAGCTCGATACTCGACTTCTTCAGGCAAGCGCCGTGGCTTACACGCCGGCGGCTCGTCGCGTATCCGAGATTGTTCCTCGCCGTTTACGCCGTAAGCTCCATCGCATGGCTCATGTCGAGCAAGGGACTCATCGATCCCGCCGGACATCCCATCGGCGCCGACTTCATCGACCCGTGGTCCGCGTCGTGGTTGACGCTCCACGGCGCGCCGTCCGCCGTTTACAACGTCACGCGCTTGTGGTCCGTCGAGAGGATGGCCGTCCACTATCCGAACGTCGGCTTCGCGGGCTTTCACTACCCGCCGACGTACCTGCTCATCATCCTGCCGCTCGCACTTCTTCCGTACGCCTGGTCGTTGCTCGCATGGACCGTTGCAACCTTCGCCGCTTACCTCGCAGTCATGTGGACGATCGATTCCGAGCGCGATGCGCTTTGGCTGGCGATCGCTTTTCCCGGCGCACTGGTCAATCTCACCAACGGGCAGAATGGATTTCTCACCCTCGCCTTGCTGGGAGCCGCCCTGCTGACGCTCGAACGGCGCCCGATTGTCGCCGGCGTGATGTTCGGGTTGATGAGCTACAAACCGCAATACGGCATCCTCGTGCCGATTTTTCTGCTCGCCACCGGCAGATGGCGCACGATCGTCTCCGCGTCGGTCACGATAGCATTGCTGGTGGCCGTGTCGTTCGCGATCTTCGGCGCACAAACCTGGCAGGCTTTCTTCTCGAGCATTGCCTTCACCCGCCACGTCGTGCTCGAGCAGGGTGGCAGCGGATTCGAAAAACTGCAGAGCGCCTTCGCCGCCGCGCGCCTGTGGGGATTCAGTGTCGCGACCGCCTACGCCGTCCAGGCCGTCGTGAGCTTGCTGACCGCGCTGGCCGTCATCTGGATATGGCGGCGAACCGCCAAATTCGATCTTCAAGCCGCCGCGCTCGCAACCGGCATCCTGCTGACGACGCCCTACATGATGGACTACGACCTGGTCGTGCTCGCGCTTCCGATCGCATGGTTGGCGCTAGAAGGCGTGCGCACTGGTTTTCTCCCATGGGAAAAATCGCTTCTGGTTTTCGTCTGGCTGCTGCCACTATTCGCGCGCTCGCTGGCCGGCCACGCGATGATTCCAGTCTCCCCGCTCGCGATGCTCCTGCTGCTGGCCGACATCGCGCGCCGCTCGGCGATAAGCGAAGCTAGCGGCCGCCCTCTTCCTGCTTGATTACGAAGATTAGCGACTCGGCGAAGTCGTCGGGATGCTCGAGTTGCGGGTAGGCGCCCGAGGTTTTGAAGGTCACCGTGGCCGAACCAGGCATCGCCGCGTGCAGCGCCTCGCCCTCGGCGCTCGAGAAGTACGGATTTTTCGCGCCCCACATTATGATCGTCAGCGTGTTGAAGACCTGGCCGATTTTTGAGCGGATGTGCGCCTCGTCGCGGGGGACGGAATTGATCATGTCGGTCTCGGCCTGCAGATCTTTGCTCAACTCCGCCGTCATGCGCTCGTAAATGACGTCGGGCATCGGCGGCAACTCGAAGAAGCTCGCCTCGACCTGCGCGCGGACCGCGTCGGGCGTGGTCGGCAACATCCCCTTGCGAAGTTTTTCAGCGCCGCGCGTGCCCACCAGGCCGCCCGACACCAGCACCATCCTTTCCACTTTGTCGGGATGCTCGACGGCGTAGTAAAGCGCGACGTCGGCGCCGAGATCGTTGCCGATCAGGTTGACGTGATCGAGTTTCAACTCGTCGATCATCTGTGCGACCGCCTCAGCCTGGTACGCAATCGAATACTGAACCTGCTTGTGATCGGATGAAGCGAAGCCAGGCAGGTTGGGCGCGATCACTTTGTAGTGCGCGTCTGCCACCGGTGGCATGATGCCGCGCCACACCAGCGCCGCGTTCGGGCCGAGCCCGTGAATCATCACGACCGGCTCCATTTCCGAATAGCCGCCGGTCATCAGGTATGTGATGAGTCCGTCCTTCAGCGCCAGATCGTTCTGCGCCACGCCCGACCATCCGAGACGGGAGATCTGAATCCAGCGGAGGACGTCGACCGGCCGCAGGTACATCGCAGCCGCAAAAATTCCCAGAAAGACCGCCGCGAGCGGACCCGCGATATTGATCCAGGTGTGGCGGCGGACTTGCCGACTGAGATTCTCGGCGCGAATATCGGCTTCAGTCGGCACGCGGGCTGGTTGCGATTTGATTGGCTCAGCCACTGCGTTTCTGGCCGAAGGCTATTTCGTCGATGGCGACGGCGCCGCCACGGGCGATCCAGATGCAACGGCCGCCTTCTTCATGTGCGAGCGTCGGCGCCTATGAGTCATCGCTTCGCGATCACGCGCCATCTGATCCAGATGATCGCCGACGCGGTTGATCTCGCGGGTCGCGTCTTCGACGGCCTTGGTCGCGCGATCTGCCGCCTCGGTCGCTTTGTTGGCGGCCTCTGTGGCCTGCGCCGCGGACTGTTCGGCGTGCTCCGCCGCTTGCTGCGCCTTGGCGGCGGCGGCTTCGGCCTGCTCGGCATGCTGCTCATTGCTCGACGCGCATCCGGCGATCGCGATCGCGAGCACGACGATTGGCAACGCGGAAAAAACCTGGCGCATCTGCGACGCCTCAGCGCTGAGCGAACGCCTGTACCGCGCGCATGTCCGGCTGCGGCGCGCTGTCGACGCGTAGCGGCAGGATGCAGACGTGAGAGGCGCCCGCCTTCAGATGCGCGTTGATTCGGTCGCGAATCTTCTCCTCATTGCCCCACGCCACGATCGCGTCGACGAGCCGATCGGAGCATCCGTTTTCGAATTCGCTGTCGGCCCATCCGAGCGCTTTCAGATTGTTGGTATAGTTGGGCAGGCGCGGAACATAGGTCTTCATGTACGCGCGCGCCGCTTTGCGGGCTTTCGCCGCGTCGGTTTCGAGGATGACGGCCTGCGCGGCGCATAGCATCGCGTTCGGTCCGATTTGCGCGCGCGCTTTCGCGGTATGCTCAGGCGGAACGAAGTAGGTATGCGTGCCGTTGGCCTCAGCCGCCGCCAGCGCGAGCATCTTGGGATGCAACGCCGCAAGCACCACCGGCACCGGCTCTTTCGGCGCCGGCGCCATGTACAGCGCGTTTTTCATCTTCGGCAGATACTCTTTCATGTAGCTGTATGGCTTGTCGTAGCTGTGGCCGCGCAGGTTGCTGACGAGCGGCCTGTGACTGACGCCGATGCCGAGGATAAAACGCCCGCCGGAAAGTTCGGCGACGGTTTTCGACGCGGCCGACATCGTGATAGGGTCGCGTGCCCAGATGTTTGCGATACCCGTCGCGATCGACAGCCTCTCCGTACGGCTAAGCAGGTACGCGGCGTGCGCGAACGGCTCGCGGCCGACCGCCTCGGGAATCCACAGCACCTTGTAACCATTCTTCTCGACCTGCCTGGCGAACTCGGCACTGTCGGGCGCGGGCATCGCGTCGAGAAAAAACCAGATTCCAATTTTTCCAATATCCATGACTCAACTAAGTAACGCGCCGGGTGGATTCGAACAAGTGAATCGACTTTTCATCCGCACTCTCCCGGCGATACAGTAGCCGCGAACTATCTATCGATCGCCGCAACGCGGAACGAGGCAATTCAAAATGAAACTTGGCCTGATGTTCGTCAATTCGGGACCGTTCAGCAATCCCGCCCTGCTCGCGCATCTCGCGACCACCGCCGAGCGATGCGGCGTCGAGTCGATGTGGACCGTCGAGCACGTCGTCATCCCGCAGGACTACAAGTCGCCGTATCCGTACTCGTCGAGCGGCAAGATTCCCGGCGGCGAAGACGTTGCGATTCCCGATCCGCTGCTGCCACTCGCGTTCGCGGCTGCCGTGACGAAGAAAATCAAGCTCGCCACCGGCGTTCTGATTCTTCCGCAGCGCCATCCGTTGTACGTCGCTAAGGAATTGGCCACGCTCGACGTGCTGTCGGGCGGCCGCGCGATACTGGGAATCGGCAGCGGATGGCTCGCGGAAGAGTTCAGCTCGCTCGGCCTCGACTTCCACACTCGCGGCGCGCGCACCGACGAGGCGATCAAATCGCTGCGCGCGTTATGGAGCGATGGCGCCGCGTCATTCCACGGCAAGCATTTCAACTTCGGCCCGGTGAAGTGCTATCCGAAGCCGGTGCAAAAGGGCGGCGTGCCGATTCACGTCGGTGGCCATTCGCCTGCCGCTGCGAAGCGCGCCGGCCGCTACGGCGACGGCTTCTTTCCCGCCCTCGCGGAAATTCCCAAGCTCAAGGAACTGTTCGCGATGATGAAGGCAGAGGCCGAGAAGGCAGGACGCGATCCCAACAAGATCGAGCTGTCATGCATGGGGCGTCCGCGCGTCGACGAGCTGAAGGCCCTTGCCGATATAGGAATATCGCGAGTCGTGATAGCGCCGCCGGCCTTCGACGCGGAAGGACTGACCCGCGGCCTCGAGAAGCTGCGCGACGACGTGATCGCCAAGATATAACGACTAAAAAAAGTTCTAACAGGGACGAAGTCCCGCATCTTTTTTCTTAGTACTGGGTGCAGGGGTCACCCCTGCCGAAGGAAGTGTGAAACCCACAGCGGGTTTCACATTAGATTAAGTTCCCCCACTTAGAACTTCCCGTGCCTGCCCACGCCCGACGCGAAGCGCTCGGCGCCGGCGCGCGTCTCGCCTGATT
>JBAWCX010000669.1:0-2470 GCA_049590495.1 Binatus sp. (SeqCode) | reverse complement strand
GACCAATTTTGAATCCCTCCTGGTGACCCGCGCGCCGGCTTGCCGACGCCTTCGACAGAGTAGCGCGCCGCGCTCGCCGCCGCTATCGCGACACGTCTGCGGGGGCAGCTCCAAATCAAGAATTGATATCGCGACGAATTCAGAAAATGAAGGAAGGAGTTACTCGCTCATGGAACTACGCTTACTATCCACCGAAACCGAACGAAGGATTTTCGCCGCGCGCACCGAGCAGATTCGCGCCAAGCACGGAGCCGGCTTCAAAGAACGACCGCGCTCTCGCCTGGCCGGAATTCATCTTACCTTTGGCAATCTCTACGGACTGTTTGAAAATGACGGCGACCCAGCCGAGCGAATGATCGCCGGACTTGCGATGCACGATCTGGAAATGTTTCCGCAGACCTGCCCCAAGCCCGATCTGTCGCATCTGCCGCCGCGATCGGTGCTGGAGGTCAGCGAACTCTGGTCGCGTGCGATTGGGGCCGGCGCGCTGGCACGGGCCGGATGCGCAATTATGGCCGGTCTGCTCGAGGCGCGCGCGATCCTCGTGTACCTGGCGGTCAAACCGTTCGACGGGACTCCATTTTACCGCACGGGGGGGTTCGTCGCTGCGGGCGAACCGGTCGAGTATCCATACCTGGAGACGCTGAAAGGCGAAGCGATTTGGGCGCAGCCGATGATTATGGAAGGCGAATCGCTCGCGAAACTGAGCCGGGTATTTTCGCGGTTGATAGTCGAGACCTGTGACGACAACCGCGTCCTGCGTTTCAAAAACTTCCTGAAAGGAAGATCGGCGGGCGGCCGTCCCGTGTTCGTGGACGATCACGCGCCGATGGGGGGAACGCAGCCGGTGCATCAAGACAACGCAGCGCCGCTATCATGACGCAAATTACCTCCGAGGGTGGGAAGGAGATCGCTTCGAGCAACGCGCCAACGAGGGGAACAATGAATTACGGATCAGCGGCAGAGTCGTCGCCCGAGCCGGGTCGCTTCGGCGATATCGGCACGAATATTCCCGTCAAGCTGACCAGGGAGGAACTGAGGAAGCTGTCGACCGTCAATCCGATCCGCGCCTGCGTTCATGTGAGCGTCGAGTGGGCATTGATCGTGGCAACGATCTATCTTTGCCAGCGTTTCTGGCATCCGATGCTGTATGTGTTCGCGGCCGCGTTCATCGGCTCGCGCCAGCACGCGCTGCTGGTGCTGATGCACGACGGCGTACACTATCGGCTGCTGCGCAATCGGCGGCTCAATGACTGGATGTCGGAAGTAGTCCTGGCGTGGCCGCATCTGGTTACCGCGCGGCAGTATCGCAAGAATCATTTTGCGCATCATCGGCATCTGAATACCGCGGAGGATCCCGACTTGATGCGCAGGAAAGGCGATCCGGTGTGGATATTTCCGCAGGCTACTCGCAGCCTGGCGAAAACGTTCTTTCGCGACGTCACAGGGTTGAACGCGCCCGCGTTGCTCAAGCTGGTGGCGTCGGTACGCTCGACGGACTCAGTGCCGGCGGGGTTCCAGGCAATTCGGTACGGATTCTATGCGGCCAGCCTCGGCGTCATCATCTACGCGGGGGCGCTCGAGAGTTTCGCACTGTATTGGATCGTCCCGATGTTCACGTGGCTGGTGTTGATCATGCGCATCCGCAGCATCGCCGAGCATCACGCTATCGATATCGAAGGGCAGAACAACGCGTACCCGCTGACGCGGACTACGCACGCTAACTGGCTCGAGCGGATTTTCCTCGCGCCGAAGAACGTCAACTACCACATCGAGCATCACTTTTTCCCGAGCGTGCCGTTTTATCGCCTGCCCCAGCTGCACGCGATCCTGATGTCGAAGCCGGGGTTCCGCGGGGGTGCGCATCTGACGCGCACGTATTGGGGAGTGCTCGAAGAATCGGTCGGCAGGACGCGGTCGCGTATCGGCACGGTTCGCGGCAGGGATGGCTCGAAACTAGGGCGCATCCGGCGCGTCATGGAGGTCACCGGCTGATGAGCTGACGTCGAAGATAACTTTTAGTAGACACGCGGTAATCAAGCTGTTTGCGCATTGCGGGCGCGGACTTGCAGAGTTGCGCCGGGGCGGGTATATCGGCGATGACAGCCAGGGGGGGAGAACTTCGTCTGGCGGAGGATTTCGACCCGGTTCGTGAATGGCTGTTATCCCGATCACCTACAACCTTCGAAGCCTGATGGTCCGCCGGACCACGTCGCTGATGACCGCACTCGGGATAGCGCTGGTCGTGATGGTGGTGGTGATTCTGCTGAGCTTCGTCAGCGGGCTGCGGCAGAGCCTGGAGCTGGTGGGAGAACCGGGTCACTGGATTGTGCTGAGCCGCGGCACTGTGTCGGAAGGCGAAAGCTACATTCCTCGCGAGCAGGCGGACATCCTGAGGAGCCGGCCGGAGATTGCGACCGACTCCTCAGGCGTCGCGCTTTTTTCTCCCGAGATGGTGGTGCCATTCAAC
>JBAWCX010000668.1:0-5798 GCA_049590495.1 Binatus sp. (SeqCode) | reverse complement strand
GGGAGGTCCTTGGCGAACTCGACTATTTTGTCGAGGTCGGCTGGCCCCATAATGCGGATCGTGGCGCTGCGGCCGTCGCGCAACTTAAGCTGCATCGGATAGGGGCGATTGGTCTTGATCTGCTCGGCCATCGAAACCTCCGTCGAACTACTTGTGCGCAAGCGTGGCTATCAGCATCAGGCGTAAGCCGCTCGTAACTCGCGCGGACCGATATAGTGGATCAGCGCGGGCGATCCGGCAAGCTCCAGCGGCAAAAAAATCAGCTTGCGCTTGGGCGACAATGCCTGCCAAACTTTGCAATCTACGGCAATTGTCATTTCCAGGATTTTCTCGTCTGGGACGAGGCATTGCGCCGTGGTCCGGATGAAATCCGGGTTGGAGGTGAGTTCGAGTGGCCGACAATTCCATGTTTCCATCCGCCGCGAGTTATCGGCTGTCGACGCAGGACGCGACCTTTGTCTATGCCGAGTCGCAAAGCGGCCCGCTGCATATCGGATCGATCGGACTGTTCGAGGGGCGAGTAGATTTCAACGCGCTACTGGGACATTTCGAAGAACGGATGCATCTGGTGCCTCGCTACCGGCAGCGGCTGATCCAGGTTCCGCTGAATTTCGCGCACGCGATGATGGAGGATGACCCGGAATTCTCCGTCGAGCGACATGTGCATCTGCATGAACTGCCCGACCAGATAAGCGAGGGCGACGCGCTGGCGGAAATGATGCGCGTCTATCAGACGCCGCTCGACCGCAAGCGCGCGCTGTGGGAACTGCATACATTCCACAACCTGGACGGGAATCGCACGGCGCTGATGTGGAAGGTGCATCATTGCCTGGTCGACGGCGTGTCGGGGGTCGAGTTGCTGAAGGTGATGTACGATTTTCGCGCGGAGCCCGACGATATTCCGCAGCCGCCGGAGCCGTGGGTGGCGGCCAAGCCGTCGAGCCTGATACGGCGATTCGCGGAGGCGATCCGCGATCAGATTCAGAGCGCGGTCAATTCGACGATCGACGCGGCGGTCGAAGCGATCGAGGATCCGGCGTCGGTGGCTGAGCGCGCACGGCAGCTGGCTGAAGGGTCGCGGGTGATGACCGAGCTGGCGACGCGGCGAATAGTGGCGACGCCGTGGAACTCGACGCCGGTCACGCAGGAACGGGTGGTGGCATGGTCGCGTCAATCGTTCGCGGATTTTCGCGCGATCAGATCGGCGTTCGGCGGATCGGTCAATGATGTCGTACTGGCTATGTTGACGGAGGGCGCCGCGCGCTACTTACAGCATCATGGGTACGCTGTCGAAGGACAACAACTGTGCATCGGGTGTCCGGTCAACGTGCGGCACAGGAGCGAAAAGAGTTCGCTCGGGAACCGCGTCTCGATGATGTTTCCGACCGCGCCGGCGGCGCCGATGGATATCGTCGAGCGGCTGAAACTGATCCACGAGGAGACCGAGCGAATCAAGGCGGCCGGGTCGGCGCAGGCTCTGGAAGCCATGATGCAGCTCGGCGACGCGATACCGCCGAGCATGATCGGGCCGGCCTCGCGCGCGGCGACGACGATGATGGACGTCGCGGGACGGCTGGCGAAGTGGACCAATTGGAAGCCGCGGCCCGACGGCTTCGGGCTGCCGGCGTTCGGGATAAATTTTATCGCGACTAACGTGCCGGGCGTGCAGGTGCCTCAATATATTAACGGTCACGTATGCATGGACATGGTGCCGCTGGTGCCGCTCGGCGCGACGATGGGGTATGCAGTCGCAATACTCAGTTACTATAAGAGTTTATACTTCGGAATGATGGCGGACCCGCGCGTCATGCCCGACGTCGCGCTGATGAAGGCGTTCGTCGATGACGCGTTCGCGGAGCTGAAGCGGCGCTGCGCGGAAAAATCGGCGGAGAAAGCGTCGGAGGAGCCGGAGCGGAGGAGTGCTAGCGGCGGGTAGTTCGGGGAAGGGTAAATCACTTTATTTAATGCGGAACCCACCGTGGGTTCCGCACCTCCTTAGGCAGGGGTGACCCCTGCACCCGGTACTAAGATTAAGATGCGGGACTTCGTCCCTGTTAGAACTATATAGGTCAGAAGCGGCGGTGCTTGCTTGCGCGATTGTTGCGATGGCAATTTAATGAAATTTGGGCATTTCGCGGCGGTTGTGCTGGCGGGTTGGATTTTGATGGCGCCTTCGATTGATTGTGCGCGGAAGGGGTTGCAGCGCGAGACGCCGATGTCGGAGTGGGAGCAGGTCGATAATTTCACGTCGCGGGAGGGATGCGAGAGTTATCGGGCGGTGGTGGTAGCAGCCGAGAAGGACGATAGCGGCAACATTTACGTCGAGCGGTATTCGTACTCGACTTGCGTGCGGGAGGGTGATCCGCGGATTAAGGGGAGTAGCAGAGAGGAACCTAACCCCTAACCCCTTCCCTCACCCCAGGCGCGGACGCCGTTCCCTCTCCCGCGGAGCGGGCGAGGGTAATTTGGTACCGCAGCCAGACATAGAGGGGAAGGGGAACCGGTTGTAGAAAAAAACACTTCTAACAGGGACGAAGTCCCGCATCTTTCTTTTTACTGGGTGCAGGGGTCACCCCTGCCGAAGGAAGCGTGAAACCCACCGCGGGTTTCACATTTAATCAAGTTCTCTCCTCTTTTGCGGTTCGAGGGCGCTTGCTCAATGGCGCGCGGTATGGTTCGATTGCGTGTTCGGGGTCGTTCTATACATCTGTCAAGCTGAAAAAGATCGCGCCACATCGAAGGATACCCGACCCACAACAGACCTTGCCGGTCTGAATACAAACCTGAGTGAAGCTGGCCCGAAGCAATGAAAAGGACCTACCAACCGCACAACCGGCGACGCAAACGAACTCATGGATTCCTGGCGCGGATGGCCACGCCGGGCGGACGCAAGGTGCTCAAGCGCCGCCGCGCGAAGGGCCGCGTGCGCCTTGCGATCTCGATACCGCCCAAGCAGCCGGGCTAACTTCAGTGCGCGCCCAATTGAGCTTCGCGGCGGCAGACCGGCTGCATCGAAGCGCGGAGTTTTTGCGCCTCCAGCGACAGGGTCTGCGCTTCCAGAGTCCCCATTTCGTGCTGTACGCGGGTAGTCTGGAGAACGATCCCACCCGGTCGCGGCTGGGCGTTACCGTCTCGCGCAGAATCGGCAATGCCGTGGTGCGCAACCGGGTGAAGCGGCGCGTGCGCGAGTGTTTCAAGAGAGTGATGCGGTCGGAATTGCCGCCACGGACGTCGATAGTGGTGATCGCGCGGGGCGGAGCGGCCGCGCTCGAATCGGCGGCGATCAGCGAAGAACTTACGATGGCGGCGCGCAATCTGAGCGGGCGAATGGCGGGGCGCAAGTGATGGCGTCGGTGGATACGTTGGATCGATTGAAGGCCGCGCCGCGATTTGCGGCGATCGGCGCGGTTGCGATTTATCGGGCGGCGATCTCGCCGGTTATTCATGCGATTAACGGGCCGGCGTGCCGCTTCGAGCCGAGTTGCTCGGCGTATGCGCGCGACGCGATTGCGGAGTATGGGATGATTCGCGGCGCTGCGATGGCGATTTGGCGGCTCGCGCGGTGCAATCCGCTGGGTGGGCATGGCTACGACCCGGTCCGGGCGCGCGGAGCGGAGGCGGAGCGATGAGGAACGTAATCGTATGTGAAACCCGCCGTGGGTTTCACGCTTCCTTCGGCAGGGGTGACCCCTGCACCCAATGTAAATGTAAGGGAATCGGCACCGCCGCGGGATGCGGGACTTCGTCCCTGTTAGAACTTTTTTTGGTGATCGCGCTGACTTCGGGAACCGCCGGGAGAATAAGGAACTAAGTTGGATTCTAGTCGAGTTCTGATCGCGGTTATTTTGTCCATCGTCCTGGTGGTTGCTTACCAGGAGTTGGTGCTCAAGAGATTTTTTCCGCCGCCCACTGAACAGCAGCAGGCTGCCGCGCAGGCCAAGGCGGCCAAGAACGAGCAGGGGCAAGTGCTTGGCAACGGACAAGCGACCGCATTATTGGGCAGTCCCGGGGCCGTCGCCAGCGTCGCCACCGGCGCGGGCGCGGCCGCTCCAGGAGCGGTTGGGAGCGCGGGGGCGTCGGGGCAGCAATCGGCTGCGATGACGCCGTCGATGGCGCTAGTGCCTGAGAGGACTGTCGAAGTGGACTCCGACTTTTACGTTGCGCTGTTCACTACTCATGGCGCGCGCCTGAAAAGTTTTGTTCTGACTCGTTACCGGGAGGCGGCGGCGAAGGACAGTCCGCCCTATGAGATGGTGCAGGTGCCGCCGGGGGGTCATCTGCCGCTCGGCGCGGTGATGACGCGTGGGGAGCAGGTGTTCGACGACAGCGATCTCAGCTACGAGACGACCGCGCCCGCGCAAATCAAGCCGGCGGCGGGAGCGGATGCGACGGCGACGTTTGTCGCGAAGACCGCGGACGGCACGACGATCACCAAGACTTTCACGTTCAAGCCGAACAGCTACGTGTTCTCGATGGACGTGGCGACGACGGGCGGTCCGGCGGTGAATCAGTTGGGCGTCTCGATGAGCCAGCCCCTTACGGCGCATCAGGGGTACTACGATATCCCCGAGTTGCAGGCCGACGTCGGCGACAAGGTGATCACCCACAACGAAAAGAGCATGAAGACCCTGAAGCCGGTGGATTCGACGAGCACCGGGACGATCACGTACGCGGGCTTCGGCGATCGGTATTTCCTGGCGGTATTTTTGCCGCAGCAGCCGACGACCGGCGAGCTGACGATGGCGTACCTGGGGGACGAGGCGATCGCGCGCGTGCTGTTCGACGGCGCATCGCGAGTCCATAGCGAGGTCTACATGGGGCCGAAGCTGCTGGAGGCGCTGGAAGGGGTGAATCCGGCGCTGCACAAGGCGATCGATTTCGGCTTTTTTGGAATCCTGGCGATCGTCTTTCTGCGCACGCTCAAGCTGTTTCATTACATCGCGCCCAACTACGGCGTCGATATTATTTTGCTGACGGTGTCGATTCGGATCGCGTTCCTGCCGATATCGATCAAAAGCCAGCGCTCGATGATGAAGATGCAGCGCCTGCAGCCGCAGATCCAGCGCCTGCGCGACAAGCTCAAGGACAACAACGAGCAGTTGCAGAAGGAGATGGTGGATCTCTACAAGCGCAATCACGTCAACCCGCTGGGCGGATGCGCGCCGATGGCGCTGCAGTTGCCGATATTTATCGGGCTCTACGAGGCTCTGCTGAACTCGGTCGAGCTGCGCCATGCGCCGTTTGTCGCCTGGATAAACGATTTGTCGACGCCCGACTGCCTGCATGTGCCGGGCCTGCCGCAACTGCCGCTGATGCATTGCCACGGCCTGCCGGTGCTGGTGCTGTTGATGGGGCTGACGAGCTTCCTGCAGCAATACATGACGCCGACCACGCCCGATCCGAATCAGCAGCGGATGATGATGCTGACGCCGCTGATTTTCACGATCATGCTGATAAACTTTCCGGCGGGGCTGGCTTTGTACTATTTTTCGTCAAACCTGCTGGGCGTGATCCAGCAATACTTTCTCAACCGCGAATTCCAACAATATACGCCGGCTACATGAGCAATATGGACTCGATAGAAGTAGAAGCCGCCTCGGTGGAAGAGGCGACGATGGAAGCCCTCGAGCAGCTTGGCGCGCGCGAGGACGAGGTGGCTGTAGAAGTGCTCGTATCGCCACGCTCCGGCGTGCTTGGCATGGGCGCGCGGAATGCTCGCGTGCGAGTGACGCGTAAGAGCGCGCTGGGCGCCGGCGGCGTCGCGAACCCGCAGACCGCGCAAACGTCGTCGCCGCAAG
>JBAWCX010000667.1:0-2136 GCA_049590495.1 Binatus sp. (SeqCode) | reverse complement strand
CAGGAAGACAGACCAATATGAGCTTGCCCAACGGGGCTGCCGTATTCCCGCAGTTCGTGCCACCCACGATGTGAACGAAACGAAATGAAACGGCGAACGCCGAATCCGGATTAACGGATTCGGCGTTCGTGTTTCTGCGCCATGCTGATCGGTCAGCGCAGATCCTCCGCCAACGACGCCGCCAGCAATCCGCCTATCTCGCCACGAGCCGCCAGGCTCGGATGATCCGCCTCGACTGCAACCTCGCCCCTCCCCGCCAGTTCGAGAACCCGCGCCGCATCTATTCCCTCAAGGCTGAACCGGACAAACTGCACCGCGCTGATTCTCTCGTCTGACATCTGGCGCTCGTCGAATCTCGCCACGATCTTTTGCGCGCCAATCTTCAACCATAGATGCCGTTCCAGACCGACCAGCCGCGCCAACGCCGCGTCGCGCTCGCGCGGCTCGGCGTACTCGATCAACAGCGTCGCGGCCAGTTCGCCGGCCGCCGGAATCAACTCGTTGTAAGTGTCGATTTCATGTTGAATCGCGTCGCGCTCGGTCATTTTCTCGGTCCTGATCATCTCCTCGATCTGGTACCACGCAGTCTGCGCATTCTCGAAAATAAAAGTGAGATGCGACCCGACGTGGAGCCGGCGCCGCTCCCTCTCATGAATGAACAAGGGGCGCAACCGGTCGCGCACGCGCTCGTAATCTGCCAGCGCGAGTATTTCGTCGAACGTGATCGCATTCAATCGTCATTCTCCTTGCGCCGGTTGCGGCGCCGGCACCGCGTCTGGAAATCCGCCGCGCTGGTACGCGCGCGCCAGCACTTCCAGCGGATGTAGCGGATGCACTCCCGTCGCCTGCTCGATTTGCACCGCCGCCAGCGGACAATCGGTCGCCATCACGCGGGCGTGCGCCTCGCGCATCCCCCTGAAAGCCTTGTCGCCCCACTTCATCGAGAGCGCGAAGAACTCTTTTTTCATCGCCCAGGTTCCGTCATGCGCCGTACACGCGTCGACCGTCGTCACTTCGACGCCCGGAATCTGGCGCATCAGGTCGCGCGAGCACGGCCCGATGTCTTGCGCCTTGAGATGACACGGCACGTGGTACGCGATCGAGCCGGGTGTTGACTGAAACTCGTCGTTGAACTTGCCGACACGCTGAAGTTGGTAGAGCAGTTCGTGCGAATCGACGATCGCCGCCGCGAACTCCTTGACCTCGTCGCCGGCCAGCAGGTTCGGATACTCTGCGCGCATCATGAGCGAGCAAGTCGGATTGATGGCCGCGATTTTGTAACCGTCGCGCACCAACGGCAGCATCGAATCGATATTCGCCCGCGCTTCCTTGCGCGCAAACTCGACGTCGGCGCTGTCGAGCGCCGGCATCCCGCAACAGTTCTGTTTCGGGCATTTCACCGCGCACCCGTTCTTCGCAAAGACCTCGACCGCGGCCTTGCCCGGCCCGGGGTTGTAGTAGTTGACGAAACAGGTGGGGAAAATCACGACCTTCGCGGCCGGCTCGGCCGGTATCGGCGGGATTGGATTGCGCTCGAGCCAGTGATCGAAGGTCTCGGTGGCAAAGTCGGGAAGCAGCTTGTCGCGATGTATCCCGAGCAGCTTTTCCATCGCCACGCGCTGGAACTTCTGCCGGCACATCATGTTCGCGAGCGCCGGCGTCAGCGTGCCGGCCAAGCCTACCTGATCGGGACGCGCCAGCACGCGCTCGCGCAGCTTGACGCCCTCTTCTTTTGCCTTGACCAGCTTGGCGCGAAGCATCAGGCGCGGAAAATCGAGCTGAAACTCATGCCCGTCGTGCGGCGTGTAAGGACATTTGATCTCGCAAAGCTTGCATCCATAGCACAAGTCGATGACGCGTTCTTTCTCGGCCGTCGTCAGCCCTTTCACCTCGCCGTCGTTGCGATCGGTGGCGTCGAACAGCGCCGGGAACGACGGGCAAAGATTGAAGCACAAGCGGCAGCCGTGACAGATGTCGAAGACGCGCTCGACTTCCTTGTCGAGTCCGGCCCGGTCCCAGTACTTCGCTTCAGTAGAGTTGTAGGAAAGGCCGTCGGTAGGCCGTGCCTCGATTCGGTTGCTCATCAATTTCCGCGATCATTCCCCTTCCCACAATGGGAAGGGGTTAGGGGTTAGG
>JBAWCX010000666.1:0-1756 GCA_049590495.1 Binatus sp. (SeqCode) | reverse complement strand
GATCTATCCGATATGGGGAATGGTGGCGATGGCGGCCAGCGTCACGACGATCTTTATCAATTCTCTTTGGAGTCGCGGAGCTTATTTCTTCGAGGCGATTAGGACCGTCGGGCATACTCCGCATATCGGACCCGAAACTCAAGCCGAAGGCGATATGCCGTCCGGGACCGCAATGGCGCGCTCGCCTAACAGCCTGACAGGAGACTCCGGTCATGTTTAAATCCGTCACCTTCGAAGTGGTTGGTGAGCCGCGACTCCATTGCGAGAACTGCGAGCAACGCGTCGAGCGGATGCTCATGGGTGTGACGGGCGTAAAGCAGGTTCGCGCACAGGCCCGCGACCAGCGCATCGAGGTGCTGTTCGACAGCTCGGCACTGCAGCCGGCCGCGATTGCGGAGCGCCTGGATCAGGCCGGTTACGAAATCAGAATTCAAAGCTAGATTTTCTATTTCTAGATAGCGATCGCGCATGCGCGGGGTCTCGCGCCGTCGCGGCGCAGGAGAGTGCGGTTGATGGCAACGGCGGCGAGTTGGGAAAGTCCAGTCGAGGTTCGGCGCGAGCATCTGCTGTGGGTGCTCACTGCCGCCACGTTTCTGATCTTCTTTCAGGCATACATGGTGGCACCGCTCATCCAGCGGTTATCAGAGGTGTTCGGAGTATCGGGACGGACGGTCGGTCTGGTGGTCCCTGCCTACATGATCCCATATGGGGTCTCGACCCTGTTTTATGGGCTTCTTTCTGATCGCGTAGGCCGTCTTCCAATCATGGTCGCTTCGTCGATCGCCTTTGTTGTGCTCACTGCTCTGACCGCAACATCGCAGTCGGTCGATGCGATGATCGCTTGGCGGCTGCTCACTGGCTTGGGTGCAAGCGGCGTAGTGCCTCTGGGTCTTGCTCTCATTGGCGATCTGTTTCCGTATGAACGTCGCGGCCGACCACTGGGATGGTTGTTCGGTGCGATGGCCGGCGGGATGGCCTTCGGCTCGACTGTTGGTGTCATGCTCGAACCTCTTGTCGGGTGGCGGGTGCTCTTTGTGGGGGTCGCGGCTTTGGCTGCCGGAGTGCTGGCCCTGATGTTGCCCTACAGGTCTCTTCTCGCGGTCACGGCGGCGCGACCGCGGTTGTCTCTGCAACAGGTGTTTGCCGGCTATCGAAGTCTGCTCGGAAACATCCGGGGCGCGCGCACTTACGCGTATGTTTTCCTAAATGCGATCTTCCATTCCGGGGTTTACACTTGGCTCGGACTCTACTTCACGCGCCGCTATCGCCTGGGCGAGGTGGCTATAGGCCTTGCACTCTTGGGCTACGGCGTACCCGGAATGCTTCTCGGGCCGGTAGTGGGGCGCGCAGCTGATCGATTGGGGCGCAGATCGCTCGTGCCGGCCGGACTCGCGATCGCTGCAATGAGCGCGGGTTTGTTGATCCTCAAGGTTCCGCTCCTGCTGGCTGCAATCGCGGTGACGACCCTGTCGCTGGGGTATGACATGACGCAGCCGCTTCTCGCGGGCATCGTTACGAGTCTCGATCCTAAACGCGGCGGGCAGGCGATGGGTCTCAATGTGTTCGCCCTGTTCATTGGCTTCGGCGTCGGCAGCTTCTTGTTCGGAGAGGCTCTCAGTCTGGGCTTTCGTTCGGCACTACTGATGTTCGCCTTGGTTCAGCTTGCAGCGGCGGGCGTTGCAGTCAGGCTCTTTAGGCAGGAGATCTCCAGCGGACTGGCGCGAGCTGCGGTTCCGGAGACGCCCGCCAGTCCAGC
>JBAWCX010000665.1:0-10134 GCA_049590495.1 Binatus sp. (SeqCode) | reverse complement strand
GTCCACAAGAGTCGCGACGTCCATGCCGATCAAGGCGGCAGGCACCAGTCCGAAATACGACATCACCGCATAGCAGCCGACGATGTCGGGAGGATTCAGGAACACGCGGCGGAATCTATATTCCTTCGCAACAGCCGCGAGCTTGCTTCCCGCGTCGGTGATCGCGACGAAATGCGACCCCGCTGGATTCGACGACTTCGCCTTCACGCGCTCGAAAAACGTCGTGAAGTGAGACTCGGTTTCGATGGTTTCGGCGGTTTTGCTCGCGACGACGAATAGCGTCCGCGTGATGTCGATGTTGCGATCGAGCGCCCGGACGGTTTCAGGGACCGTCGTATCGAGCACCTGGAGTTTCGGATAGCCCGGCGCGCTTGAAAATGTCGTCGCGAACAGCTCGGCGCTCTGCGACGAACCTCCCATGCCAAGCAAAACGACGTCGCGGAAGCCGGCATCGCGCACTTCGCCGGCAAACGCCGTGAGATCTCCGACGCGTTCGGACATCGTCTCCGCGACGGTCAGCCAACCGAGCGCGTTCCTGATCTCTTCTTGTTGGGCCGGCAGGGTGGACCAGAGCGAAGCGTCCTTGCGCCACAGGCGCGCGGGGAATCCGGCCTTGTCGAGATCCTTGAACTCGGCGCTGACTTGCGACTCGTAACCGGGGGTCGCGATGGTCTGCATGTCGGGCGTGCTGGCCATGTTCGCCCGCTCCTGCCGGAAAATACGATCGAGCCTCGCTAGCGCGCGAGCAATTTCAGCGCGCGCTCGACGACGTTGTCCACGGTAAAGCCGAAATGCTTCATCACGTCCTCGGACTTGCCCGACGCGCCGTAAGTCGTCATGCCGATAATGTCGCCGTCGAGTCCGACCCATCGGTACCACGACATCGTCGCGCCCGCTTCGACCGCGAGCCGGCGGCGAATGCTCGGCGGCAGGACCGAATCGCGATAGGCCTGGTCCTGCGTCTCGAAAATATTCTCGCTGGGCATGCTCACGACGCGCACCGACTTGCCCTTCTCTTCGAGTCTCGCTTTCGCATCGACGACCAGCGACAGCTCCGACCCCGATCCCATCAGAATGATGTCCGCGGGACGGCCCGCCGTCTCGGTAATCACGTATCCGCCACGCCGCGCGCCGCTGGCAGGCGCCACCTTGGTGCGATCGAGGGTCGGCATCTTCTGCCGCGAGAGCGCGAGCAGAACAGGGCCGTGCGTATGCGTCATGATGGTACGCCAGGCTTCGACCGCCTCGTTCGCGTCGCCGGGGCGGATCACAGTGAGATGCGGAATCGCGCGCAGCGACGACAGATGCTCGATTGGCTCGTGCGTCGGGCCGTCCTCGCCGACGCCGATCGAGTCGTGGGTGAAGACGAACACCACCTGGATTTCCATCAGCGCCGCCAGCCGAATCGACGGCCGTGCGTAGTCGGTGAAGCACATGAAGCTCGAACCGTAGGGGATGAACCCGCCATGCAACGCGATGCCGTTCAGGATCGCGCTCATGCCGTGCTCGCGGATTCCGAAATGCAGATTGCGCCCGTCGAAGTGGCCGCGCTCGAAGTCGCCGCCCTCCTTGACGTCGGTGAAAGTGGACTCGTTCAAGTCGGCGGAGCCGCCGAACAGGTTCCAGACTTTTTTCGTGATTGCGGCTTCGGCCTGCGAGGCCGACACCCGCGTCGCGAGACTGTCCTTGGGCGTAAAGACCGGCAACTCGGCGTCCCATCCTGCAGGTAGCTCTTTCGCCAGCATCGCCTGGAACTCTCCGGCCAGGGCCGAATTCTTCTTCGCGTACGTTTCGAACTTCGCGCTCCACGCCGACTCCTGTTCCGCGCCCCGCTCGACGCATTGCCTAAAATGCGCCAGCGCGTCGTCGGGTACGAAGAATGGCGGCTCGGTCGGGTATCCGTAAAATTCCTTGGTCAGCTTGACCTCTTCGACGCCGAGCGGATTGCTATGCGCGGCCGAAGTTCCCTGCTTATGCGGACTGCCGTAGCCGATGATCGAGTGCACGCGAATCAGCGATGGTCGGTTCGTCTCTGCGATTCCATTTTCGATCGCCTTCGTCAGCGCGACGAGATCGTTCGCATCCGCGACATCCTGCGTATGCCAGTTGTACGCGTCGAATCGTTTGACCACGTCCTCGGAGAAAGCGAGGTCAGTGTGCCCGTCGATAGTCACGTGGTTGTCGTCGTAGAGAAAAATGAGGTTGCCCAACCCGATGTGACCCGCGATCGATGCCGCCTCGCTCGCCACGCCTTCCATCAGGTCGCCGTCGCTGCAGATGCCGAAGATGCGATGGTCGAAGAGGCCGGACTTGTCGCGCTCGAACCGCGCCTCGAGATGCTTCGCAGCAATCGCCATACCGACGGCGTTGCCGACGCCCTGGCCCAGTGGGCCCGTGGTGGTCTCGACGCCGGGGACGCACCAATGCTCAGGATGCCCCGGGGTTCTACTGCCGAGCTGGCGAAAGTGCTGGATATCGTCGAGGGTGATCTCGTAGCCGCTGAGATAGAGCAGGCTGTAGAGCAGCATCGAGCCGTGCCCGGCAGACAGCACGAAGCGATCGCGCCCGAACCATTTTGGGTTCTTCGGGTTGTGCCGCATGAAGCGTGTGTAGAGCAGGTACGCGATCGGCGCCATCGCCATCGGCAATCCGCAATGGCCGGAGTTGGCCTTCTGGACGGCGTCGATGGTGAGCACGCGAATCGCGTTGATGCAGGTTTGGTCGAGGTCGGAACGGTTCACTTTGATTTGTGCTGCAGTTGCCAAAATGTCACCCCGCTCGGTTTGGGCGGTCATCGAATCCGCCGGTTTGGGTTTTCATTTTCAGGGGATGTCCGTTGAATCCACCTGCGGGACGCGCGCGGAACGGCAATTCCGAGGCCGCGATCACCAATCCTTGCTGTCGTCGTCCTTGGTGTCGCCGGCCCTGCGACGCATCACGTCCACATTGGTTTTCGCATCATCTTTGTGGCCGGCGCCGAGCGCGGCGGTGAATCGCTCGGCGATTATCCGCATCACCGCGCCCTCTTCCGGATCGAGCGTGCTGCCCAGCGCGGCCAGTTGTGCCATCGCCTGACGAATCGCGGCGATCGACCCGGGCATATCGCCGCGCTCGCGGCAGGCCATCGCGTCGCGCAGCCGTTCGCGCACGCCGGCAATCGCAGGACGCGCGCGCTCGCCGATCACAATCTCGAGTTCGCCAAGATTTTGCGCAAGTTTCGAGAACGGATCGTCTGCGGGATTTTTGAGCGGCACGACTGAATTGTTCATCGGTACCAGCTTAGATGCAAGCCGCGGATGCGTTAGAGCGGCGACTACGGAGCTCCGCGAAGAGCATCGGCGCGACGATCCGCGAGGATCATTTTGATCGCCTTCGCCAGACTGTCTTTTGCCTCTGCTTTGGTCCGTCCTTGGCCGTTGGCGCCAGGAATTTCGGCGCAGTATGCGATATACCAGCCGCCGTTTCGTTCAACTATCGCTGTAAACTCGCTGGTCATTCGTAGAAAACCTTCCAGCTCAGCGTACCGCGCTCATCCAAGGGTGTCTAACCAGGCTGGGAATTTCGGTGTTACCGGTCTGCCGTTCTATCTCTCCTACCTGGCCGCCTTGCCGGTTCCTGACAGGGACACGGACTGCGGCGGGCCGGCCACGGTGTCATAGATCATCAGGCTTCCAGTTTGCGGCATCGTGTCCGCGGGCGTGAAGGTCACCGATACACTGCAAGTCTTGCCGGGCGCGAGCGTTTGTGTGCACGCCGACTTCACCGCGAACACCGCGGGCGACGCGACTTCCATCTCGATGTTCACTGACACACCGGTTTTCTTGTTACCCGCGTTCTTGATCTTGACTACCTTGGGCTTGCCGGTGGTTCCGACTTTCACTTTGCTTCCGAACGCCAGCGAAGCGGGCTTGATAGTCAGCTTCCCCGAAACCGGAGTAGGTGTAGAGGTCGGAGTCGCGGTGGTCGTTGCGGTAGCAGTAGGAGTTGTTGCAGTCGCCGTGGCGGTGGCGGTCCTGGTTGCAGTGGCGGTCGCGCTGGCGGTAGGTGTGGGCGAAGGACTGGCCGTCGGAGTGGCAGTAGGACCCGCGGGTACGATGAGCTTTGTTACGAACGCGTCGCCATTGCCACCGGCGATCTGGAATGCACCCGCAGTGATGGGAAAGTCGGTGGAGTAGCTCGAGCCCGTAACATAGGCATCGCCGTTGGAGTCGACGGCGATAGCAAACCCACGGTCGCCGTTAAACGCGCTGCTACCGCCCAGGTAGGTCGAGTAAGCCAGTCCCGTGCCGTCGAGATTCATTTTTGTCACGAAGGCGTTAGGGCCAGGATTTTCGAAATTGCTGGCATTGTCGGTGGACTGGAACGCGTCGGCGGTGACGGGGAAGTTGCATGTACCAGTTTCGCCACCGGTGCAACATGAAATTGGGTTGCCGCCACCGGCGCAATAGAAGTTGCTCGACCAGGTCTGGCCCGTGACGTAGGCATGGCCAAAGGAATCGACGGCTATGCCATAGGCATGGTCGGTTCCGGGGTCGTCGATTACGCTATCGGCGGTATCCCCGTAACCGCCCAGGTAGGTCGAGTAGGCTAGTCCGGAGCCGTCAGGTTTTACTTTCGTGACGAAGGCGTTCCCGTAAATAGTGCGCATCGCAGTCTGAAACGCGCCGGCGGTGGTAGGAAAGTCGTTCGAGCCAGTGTAGCCCGTCACGTAAGCACTGCCCGACGAATCGATGGCAATACCCTGACCGATGTCTGGTTGACTGCCTCCCAGGTAGGTCGAGTAAATCAGCCCCGAGCCGTCGGGTTTCAGTTTCGTCACGAAGGCGTCCGAGAAGCCGGAATTGAGGGTCCGGAAGGCTCCGACAGTCTTGGGAAAATCTGACGAGTTGGCGGTCCCCGCTATGTAGGCATTCCCGAGGGAATCGACTGCTATGCCAGCGGCGCTATCGCCGCCATTAGGACTGCCACTGCCACCCAGGTAAGTCGAGTAAATCAACCCGGTGCCATCGAGATTCATTTTTGTCACGAAGGCGTTGGTGCTGAAGATAGAATTATTGGTGGTCTGGAATGCTCCGGTAGTAGTCGGAAAGTTGCCCGACGTGGTCTTTCCAGTCACATACGCGTAACCCATGGAATCGACGGCAATTGCATATCCATCCGTCGTCCCTGGAGCTGGATGATAGGTGCCGCCCAGGAGGGTCGAGTAAACCAGTCCCGAGCCGTCGGCAGCGAATTTCGACACGAAGGCGTCGCTAGAGCCGCCGGAAGAGGTGGTCTGGAACGCGCCGGCAGTAGTGGGGAAGTCGCCGTCGCCGGCAATACCCGTTACATATGCGTTGCCGGGGGAATCGACGGCGATGCCATTGCAAATCATGGAATTCGCGCCGGCGCCAGTTTCCCCAAAGTAGGTCGAGTAAACGAGTCCGGAGCCATCGGCCTTTAGTTTCGTCAGAAACGCGTTTCCGTGGTGTGCCAGGGTGGTCTGGAACGCGCCGGAAGTGGTGGGGAAATCGGCCGAGTCGGTTACGCCCGTCAGGTAGGCGAAGCCGAGAGAGTCAACTGCAATGGCCTGGCCGGAGTCAACGTCACTGCCTCCAAGATAGGTCGAGTAACTGAGTCCTGGATCAACAAATACTGCTCGCGCGAGGTCGTACGCCGCCAACTCGAAGCCGATGGTATCCTGGTCCTTGAGAACGGCCTTGCCATCAACTCTTTCGCGTTTGCCGTCGCGCTCCTGGTAAATAACCGGCGCATGATGGATGACCTCGCCGCCGTCTGCGAGGCGTACGATCAGGTCGCCATCGCGGTTGAGCGTCACAGCCTTGGCGCCCTCGAAGCGCAGCCCAATCACATTTGGATTCGCGTGCGGCGCGATCACAAAGTCATATTCAAGCTGACGCTGGCCCGCGCCGTAGTAGACCAGATCGATTCCCGAATAGACGTTGCGGTACTTCACCCGCGCGTAAGCCGGAATGTTCGTATGCCACTTGCTTGGATCCTTGCCAACAAAATAGTTGGACTTGCTCGCGAGGCGATCCACCGCCTCGATTCGAGCGTCCGGATTCGCGCCAACGAGCCTGATGCGCAGCATCTCGGTTTTAATCTTGGCGAGCGATACCGAAGTCGTTTGTTTAGCCTTGCCAAATTGCTGGCCGGGCCTGCGCAGCGCGAGCACCGCTTCGGCCCGGGTGAGGAACAACGTATAGCCGTCACCGCGCGAGATGAATTTGACCTGGGCGTCGGTCTGGCCGTCGTTGCGCTCGAAACTCAGCGGGCGCTTTGCGAACAAATCCACGACATGAAGTTTGGCCTGGGCAAGCACCGTCCTTCCCACAGCAGCAGCCGGTTCAGGCAGCCGGGCGATTCCCGCGCGCCCGCCCGCGAACATCGTCAGCAAAGAAGCGGAAGCAACGAGCAGGCAACTGCAAACCGCAATACGGAAATTACGCTGATGCATCACACCCCTCCGCTATTCGCCAAGTCTTGTCTGGTTTCGCTTGAAGAGTGCCTGACTAGCATACTGTGACGGACGTTGGATAGGACGCGGTGTGGAGACCTGAGTATTTATTCAATACGTTTTGGCATGTTTATCCCTTCGCCTTATCATCTCTCGCATCGGTGCGGTGGCCGTGTCCCAGCGAAAAAGAACCGTTGTGCATGGTTGGCGCGCACATTCTCGACCAGCGCTGTCTTTTGGTAGATGATTAACCTTGAATTCGACGGAGGATGACGCGCCCTGATGAGACCAATGCTTGAGCGCCGCGTGGTGGTTACCGGACTGGGACTGGTGACTCCGCTCGGAGTTGGCGTGGAAAAGAACTGGGACGCCTTGATGGCGGGACGGTCCGGTATCGATCTGATTACCCGCTTCGACGCCTCGGAATTCCCCGCCCGCATCGCCGGCGAGGTGCGGGATTTTAATCCCGAGGACTGGATCGAAAAGCGCGACGTCAAAAAAATGGACCCGTTCATCCAGTATGCGGTCGCGTCCGCCGAGCAGGCGATGCGTCAGTCGGGGTTCAAGGTCACCGAAGACAATGCCGATAACGTCGGCGTGCTGGTCGGCGTCGGCATCGGCGGCCTGTGCACCATCGAGGAGTACCACAAGATCTTCATCGAGACCGGCCTGCGTCACATCACGCCGTTCTTCATCCCCAAGCTGATAGGCAACCTCGCGCCCGGCCAAATCTCGATTCGCTACGGAGCGCGCGGCGCTAACTTTGCCACCACCAGCGCCTGCGCGTCCGGCAGCCATGCGATCGGCGAGGCTTACCGGATGATCAGGCTCGGCTACCTGGACGCCGCGATCACCGGCGGCTCGGAGGCCGCCATCACCTCGCTCGGGATCGGGGGATTCGTCGCAATGCGCGCGCTTTCGACCCGCAACGAACATCCGGAGAAAGCCAGCCGTCCGTTCGACAAGGAGCGCGACGGATTCGTGATGTCGGAGGGCTCGGCTGCGCTGATCCTCGAGGAGCGCGACGCCGCAATCAAGCGCGGCGCAAAGATCCTTGCGGAAGTCTGCGGCTACGCCTCCAACAGCGACGCTTACCACATCACGTCTCCCGCGCCGAATGGACGCGGCGCCGCCAAGTGTATGCGGATGTGCCTCGAAGACAGCGACCTCGATCCCAACGAGGTCGATTACATCAACGCGCACGGCACTTCGACCGAGCAGGGCGATATCGCCGAGACTCAGGCGGTGAAGCACGTCTTCGGCGAACGCGCCGCGAAACTTGCGATCAGTTCGACCAAGTCGATGACCGGGCATACGCTCGGCGCAGCCGGCGCGATCGAGTCGGTGTACACGGTGCTCGCGATCCATCGCGGCATGATGCCGCCGACCATCAACCAGGAAGTTCCCGATCCCCAATGCGACCTCGATTACGTGCCCAACAAGCCGCGCGCCGCGAAGATTCGCATCGCGCTGAACAACTCGTTCGGCTTCGGTGGCACCAACACGACGCTGGCCTTCAGGCCCGCCTAACCAGAGCTGACTGATTCATCATGGGCTCAAGAATTGTCGCCACCGGACGGGCCGTACCGCGTACCGCTCTGACCAACAAGGATCTCGAGCGGTACATGGACACGTCAGACGAATGGATCCGCTCGCGCACCGGGATCGGCGCTCGCTTCGCGATGCGCCAGGGCGAGTCGCTGGCGGAAATCGCGACCGACGCCAGCCGCACCGCGCTGGCGCGCGCGGGCGTCAAACCCGCCGACCTCGACGCGATCATCGTCGGAACAGTGTCCTCGGAGTACGCGTTCCCGTCCTTCGCATGCCAGATTCAGTACGGACTCGGTATCTCGTCGATACCCGCCTTCGACGTCGCCGCCGCGTGCTCGGGCTTCGTGTATGCGGTCCAAGTCGCGGACGCACAGATGCGCGCAGGCGACTTCAAGCGCGTACTCGTGGTCGGCGCCGACGCGCTCTCGACGATGGTCGATTGGAACGACCGCAGCACCGCGGTCCTGTTTGGCGACGGCGCGGGCGCGTGCGTGATGGTGACAGAGCCTGGGAATCGGGGAGTGCTGTCGAGCCTGCTGCGCTCCGCCGGCGAGTATTGGAAACTGCTCTCGGTCCGCGCCACCGGCACCCGCGGCACGATCGACTCGGAAGTGCGACGATCCAGCGATGACGCGATTCAGATGAAAGGCCCCGAGCTTTTCAAAATCGCCGTCAAGAGCATGGAGGAAGTCAGCCGCGGGGTCGCCGAGCGCGCCGGCGTCAAGCTCGAAGAAGTCGATCTGTTCGTGCCGCATCAGGCGAATATGCGAATTATTTCCGCCGTCGCTGAACGGCTCGGGATGCCGCCGGAAAAGGTCTTCACCAACATGGATCGCTACGGCAACACCTCCGCCGCCTCCGTGCCGATCGCGCTGGACGAGGCGCTCGAGCAAGGCCGCATTCACGACGGCAATATCGTGATGCTGAACGCATGCGGCGGCGGCCTGACCTGGGGAGCGAACCTAATCCGCTGGTAAGGTACTGGTCTTAGTCCGGTTCCCCTTCCCCTCTATGTCTGGCTGCAGTACCAAATTACCCTCGCCCGCTCCGCGGGAGAGGGAACGGCGTCCTCGCCTGGGGTGAGGGAAGGGGTTAGGGGTTAGGTTGCTAAACGAAATCCTCGCCCGACGCGTGCTGATCGTGCTCGGCAAGGGCGGAGTCGGCAAATCCACCCTGAGCGCCGCGATCGCGAAGCTCGCGACGACGTCGGGAGCGCACGCGCTCATCATGGAATGCGACGCGCGCGCGCCGCTGGCGGCGACCTTCGGCGTCGAGCCGTCGTTTGCGCCAGCGCAGGTCGCGCACAATCTCGCGCTGATGACGCTCGACGGCCGCGCCGCGCTCGAGGAATATCTGCGTCTGGTGGTGCCGGGCCGGTTGTTGCTCAAAGCGGTCTTCGCCAGCCGCCTCTATCAATTTTTCGTGCAAGCCGCGCCGGGCCTGCGCGAGCTGATGATGCTCGGCAAGGTTTTCTATGACGCCGGGCGCGACGGCGGCAAGCCGCCCGCTCGCAACCTGATCATCGTCGATGCGCCCGCGAGCGGCCAGGCGATGAGCCTGCTCAAGATGCCGTCGGCCGCGCGCTCGACGTTCGGCGACAGCGTCGTGGGCAAGGAAGCGCGCAACATCTCGCGCATGATGCGCGACCGGCGCAATTGCGCAATCCTCCAGGTGACCACGGCCGACAGTCTCTCGATCTCCGAAACGATCGAGACTCACGCACAGTTGAGCGCCATCCATCTCGCTCCGGCGGCCGTGCTTTTCAATCGCATGCCGCCGTCCGCCTTCGACGCCGGCGACATATCGGCGCTGATCAACCGTCGCGGCCCTCACATGCGCAAGAAAGATCTCGAGCATCTGGCAGAGCTGGCCAGGTCGGATCTGAATCGCGCCCTTGAAGCGCGCAAGGCGATCGCGCGAATCCGCACCGAAACCGGCGGCCCGGTGCTCGAAATCGCCGAACACGGCGGTCTCTCGGGACTCGAACTGATCGATGTTATCGCCGCCGAGCTAGCCCGCAATCGCGAACATGAACCCGCCCCCCGCGCAGCGCATCGGCACTGATCCTGCGCGTCATCGCGCAATCCGGTTCCCCTTCCCGCAGCGGGAAGGGGTTAGGGGTTAGG
>JBAWCX010000664.1:0-9524 GCA_049590495.1 Binatus sp. (SeqCode) | reverse complement strand
TTCCCACGGTGGCCGTCGACGATATCATGCCGGTGTTGTGGGCAAAGATTCTCTATAACGTGGCGCTGAACCCGCTCGGCGCAATTTTGCAGCAGTCCTACGGGGCGCTCGCGGCGGATCCGGACGTGCGGCCGATCATGGATCGCGCGATCGAGGAAGCATTCGCGGTCGCGCGTGCGCTCGGCGTCGCCCTGCCCTTTTCAAGCGCGGAAGAATATCGAAAAGTCTTTTACGAACAGTTGATCCCGCCGACGGTCAGTCATCGGCCGACGATGCTGCACGACCTTCACGTTCGCGGACGCACCGATATCGGCGCGCTGAACGGCAAGATCGTCGAGCTCGCCGATCGCCTCGGCCTCGACGCGGAGACGAACCGGATGCTGACGCGGCTAATCCGAGCTGCTGAACGAGTTACGCAAAAAAAGGAGAACGGATGAAGGCCGCATCGATACGCCGCGCGAGCATGGACGCGATCGTCGCGCAGGCAGAGCGCGAGTTCCCGTTCGAGTGCTGCGGTTTCATCATCGGCGACGGCACGGTCGAAGAGGTGCGTCCGATTGCCAACATCCAGGACCGCATGCACGCGAAAGATCCCGCGGCGTTCCCGCGCGATGCGCGCACGGCGTTCCTGATGGAGCCGAAGGAGCATCTGGCGGTGATGAACGAAGTCGATCGCCGCAAGCTCGCGCTCCGGGTCGTTTACCATTCGCATCCCGATCACGACGCGTACTTTTCCGCGACCGACCGCGCGCAGGCATGCTCATTCGATCCGTCGGAACCCGACTATCCCGACACCGTGTACATCGTGATGTCGGTGCGCGCAGGCAAATTCGCGCGCGCCGCCGCCTTCGCCTGGGATTCAGAGAAGAAGGAATTCGCCGAGACGCCGCTGACTGTCGAATAATGTTTTTTTGGGTTTTTCCTCCGGTTTCTCCTGCATGATGCAGCCGAATTCGCGGGCCGATCTCCGAAAAACGCAGCTATTGGTTGGCGATTCAGCCGAAAACGTTTCACGTGAAACGTTTTCTGGCCGCGCTAACAACAAGTTGATCCGGCTGCGGACAACGAGTCACACAAATTGCGCGTGAAACGTCGCGCGATCGATGAAAAACCCTTGTGGCTATTGAGGTTTAGGCTCAAAACGTTTCACGTGAAACGTTTTTAGTTCAGGAGAACGAAACGCGAATGTTTCGGGCTGCGATCAAAGCGCGCGATGTCGAGCCAGGCGCCCAGGGCGATGAGAAACGTCAGTGGTGCAGCCAAGCCCGGCCGCTAACAAAATAGTTTGATGCCTGTCGCGCGACAGGCGATGGATTGAAGGAGGCGTCGGAGATTATGCCTGAATCCCGCGGCCCGCAGTTTCCTGCGGGCGGCATCCCGTCCGTTGAGCTTGCCGTTGAGCATGTCCAGGTAGTCGCTCACGGACATCGCTATCGTGATGTCTGGTGCATGGTGCTGGCCCAGGCCGACTTCGCGTCTGCGGTCAGAGATGATGACGCGGCTTGGTCGCGATACGTTGCCGTTTTGCAACTGTCAGGGGGACGAAATACTACCAAAAGGAGACTTGGAAGCCAGATGGTAATTCTGCAGAGACCGCCGCCTATCTGTAGCAAACCTCGATAATAAAAGGAATAATTGCTGAAAATCGGTCTCAAAATAAGAAAAAAGTAGGCCGAAGCGGAACGACGTAGCAACAGGTCCGACTCTTGCTGCAGATTGGGCGGCGCCAGGGTATCTGCGCCTTGCGGAGGGGATGGCGGTGGAAAATAAAGCGCAAGATAGAAGGTCAATTCCGCGAACACCGCGCGATCTGCTTAAGGTCATCGGGACAGTTTTGGCACTAGGGTTGGTGTCAATCGAGACACTTGCGACTCCCACTTCGGCACACGCTCAGAATGTACCCTCGGGAAGTATCGCAATTCACGGCGCGCGACCTGAAACCGACCACAATTTCACCTCGCGTCTCCCGGCGGGCCGCGCCCTGACGATTAAGGTGACCTTTGCGATTCGCGACCGCGATCAACTCGACAAGTTGTTGGCAGCCCAACAGGATCCGGCGTCGGCGCAGTATCACAAGTGGCTCACATCGAGCGAATTTGACGCGCGATTCGGCCGAACCGCGGCCGAAGTCGCCGACGTCGCCGATTGGCTCAGCAGCAGCGGCTTCGCCGTGGCAAGTTCGTCAGCACGCAGAATAAACGCGACGGCGCCGGTGTCGGTAGTGGAGAGTGCGTTCTCGACGACAATCGCTGCGTCGAGCGACGGAGCTGTGTTCGCAAATGCCGACGACCCGGAGATTCCCGCGCGCTTTGAGGGCGTGATTGGCTCTATCGAGGGACTGGACAACACGGCTCATTCGCAGGCAGGTTATACGGCTGGCAGCAGTACTGGCTTTGCACCAGCCGACGTTCGCTCCTTTTACGATGAAAATCCACTTCTGAATAGCGGCTTCACTGGCACCGGAACCGATTGCATCGCTCTGATCGAGGACTCCGATTACGCCGATGACGCCATCGCGCCGTGGGACACGACATTCGCGTTGCCGGTGCCGAACCTGACGCGTGTGCTCGCCGACGGAACGAATCCTGGACTAAACGGTGATGAAAGCGAATCTGAGCTAGATGTTGAATGGGCGCATGCGATGGCGCCGAGTGCGCCGCTTCGAGTTTACATCGGCAACGGCTCTATTACGGACCCTCTTGGGCCGGGTGTAGTCGATGCGCTTACTCGGGCTGTAAGCGATAATGCCTGCAGTATAATCAGTATCAGCTACGCACTATGCGGCGGGTCGAGTTCCTTTTACACCAGTACGCTCGACAGCCAGTTCGCAAAGGCCGCGGCGCAGGGCCAATCGGTGTTCGTAGCCACTGGTGACTGGGGCGCGGCGGGACTCGTCAGCAACGGCACTTCCTGCGTGGTTGGAACTTCACCCACGGCGAGCGAGATGGCGGCTGACCCGAACGTGACCGCCGTCGGCGGCACACAGTTCAATCCCGTCTATGATGGGTGGGGTAGTGATGTCGGCAGTGTTGCGGAGAGTGCATGGCCCGCCAGCGGCGGCGGCGTGAGCGCCAACTTTTCCAAGCCTTCGTATCAAATAGGAGTGACGCCAGCTGACGGTCGACGGGACATTCCCGACATCTCACTTGGTGCTAGTGCGCAACTGCCTGGTTTCTGGTACAGTCCTGGTGCTCCCATTTGTTGCTACGGCGGCACTAGTTTCTCGGCGCCGATGTGGGCTGGCTTCGCGCGGGTGATAGAGCAGAAGGCTGGTGCCCGGCTTGGCAATCTGAACCCTGAAATCTATCACCTGGCGCCGATGGGTGCGGGAGCATCCGGACTTCGTGACGTCACTTCTGGAAACAACAGCTCGAGCGGCGTGACCGGCTTCACCGCAGTAGCCGGATACGACCTGGTGACCGGATGGGGATCCGTGGACATGGCGACGTTCGCGAGTGCGTATGTGTCATCGATTTCATCGGGACCGTCGCCGACCCCGACCGCCACCGCGAGCGCGACGCCGACTCCTTCATCAACCCCGACCTTCACGCCGACCCCGAGTGTAACCACAACCGCGACCCCCACAGGGACCCCGACCCAGGCTCCTAGACACCGGAAAACGCATGGAAATCATTGACACCGCGCGCTACGACGTGCTATGAGGGTTGAATGGTTGCTACAATTTGACTATAAAAAATGTCTAGATGTAGGTTGCGTCGAAGTGCCTGTGCCGCATAAAATCGGCGGAATATTTGCGAATCTATAAGGATACATAAGGAACTTTAAACGCATGAAAATTGAATCTCGCGGTTCGCGAACCCAGGCAGTAGGGCTGATCGCCGCACTGATATTGGTGCTGACTTCCGGCGTCGCCCATGCGAAATCTCATCGGCATCTCAGCACGCCCACGCCTACTGCGACGCTTACGGCTACGCCCACGCGGACGGCGACCCCGACCGCGAGCCTGACTGCCACTCCGCACCCGACAATTACCGCGACCGCGAGCCCGACCGCCACTCTGCACCCGACAGTTACCCCAACGCCAACCGCTGCGGCGACCCGGACCGCGACTGGGACCGCTACTCCAACCGTCGCGCCGACTGCCACTCTGCACCCGACAATTACCCCAACGCCAACCGCTGCGGCGACCCGGACCGCCACTGGGACCGCTACTCCAACCGTCGCGCCGAGTGCCACGCCCACGCCGTCTGTGTTGACGATTCTCTCGCCGCCGGCGGGTTCAACACTCAGTGGTGTCGTAACAGTTAGCGTTCAGGTACCAGGAGGCATTTCGTTATTCAACGTAACGGTAGACAACGTGTATCAACTGACGCAGCATAACCCTACATCGCCCACCACATTTCAGTTTGATACAACCGGGCTGCAAACTGGCGTCCTGCACAATCTCGCGATTTGGCCCTATAACACGCTGTGCGGACCACTCAACACTGCATCTCTCGTTTTTAACGTGCCGGCGTCAGCCGCCACCCCGACTCCAGCGGCTACTCCTACGCCGGACGCGGCAGTGGAAATTATTGAACCTGTTGATGGCGCTACCGAGACCGGGCCGTTCACAATTTCATTTCAGGAAACCGGCACTGACATCAACCTGACCAACGTCTTAATCGGCAACACCTACCTGCAGTCGTCACCTCCATCGCCGACCACCTTCGTGTTTAATCCGGCCACGGTGATGCAAGCTGGCACACTCGGTACCGTTGTTCTGAAAGCGTATGACGCTAATTGCAATCCAGTCGCCAGCACTAACGCAGCCTTCACGTACGCTCCATAAACTGAGAAGATAACTCCAAAAAGTAGGAAGGGAGCGGGCCCGAGAAATCGGGCCCGTTTTCTTTTTTCCAGCGCCGATTGCGGGAATTCTACGGATGCGGGTTCCCGCAAACGCGATGAAAGGTCGCAAGCAGTGACGCGCTTCGCAGCGGCGCCATTCTCAGATAACTCAGAGGTGCGCTTCGCAAGGGGGGCAACGCAAGCAAACGGATGATGGCCGCCAGGTCTTCTGAGGACGGCCCCTTCTTTCCATTTGGTTCGCAATCGCATTCACTTTAACTCGGATTGTCCCATGCTTTCGCGCTGCAAAATGCAATGAGTCTCGCGATTCGGTGACGCGTTCGATCACGTACTCTGAATGGTAGACCCGGTCGGGTCATTCGCCTCAAGCGAATCCGTCAATTGAGGGGTCCAATCGCGGGTTTAAATGTAGCTAAATCGCCGGATTTTGTAACATTTTGATTTAGTTTTAAAATTTGACTTTGAATTGGCAACGACCCTATAGACTCGAAAAGCGAGGATGTCGCTGAACAAGAGAAGTCATATGGGGTCCGTACGCCATCCCCGAGGTCTTGTCACGTAATGCAGCTGCGCCGTTCTGTAAAGCCGGCAGGTAACGTCTTAATTTGAATCAAATTAGCACACTACCCGACAGCTCCACTGGAGCGCAGTAGCTTTACCAACCCTGAGACCGGTCGAAGACGCGGTTGAAGGTTTGCTGAAGGAGCCGGAACAATGTTTGGAGGAACGTCACAAGATAGGGGCAGTCCACTGGGACGATCTCTCAACCGACCTACACAGTACGGGAAACATCTTAGTGTGGCTGGGTCAGCGGCATGTGCGATGGCATTTTTCGCACTGACCGTTGTCTTGGGAACAGCCAATCAGGCTTGGGCAGGTAAGCGGCATCGGCATTCACAGCCAACTCCCGTCACGGACGCGGGGACAGCGTGCGGCGGTTCGATTACCCCCTCAACCCTGTTCATGGGAACAGCGAACACGGGACCGTTCGAGGTCGGAAATACCGTCACAGTCAACGCGGTAATATTGAACACCAACCCGGTGAATTTCGTAGTTACGAACGTCGTAGACGAACTCAGCTGCATCGAGATTCCGTCACCTTTCAACTTCTTCACCTGTAATTCGTCGTTTAGCAGCGGCCCCGATGACGACTCTATAAGCTATGCTGCCAACATTCAGACGGACTGTGGTGTTACCTGGAATGCAGACACGTCAGTCGCGGGCGTAGTTACGTTCACACCGGCAACCACCCTGACACTCAGCCCCGGCGCTAGTTGTCACATCTCCTTTGACGAAACGATCAACAATCCCGGTGTCGCGACCCCGGGAACAATCTTTGCGTTTGACGCCGACGACGGTAACTGCCAAACCGCTCCTCCGTCACCGGGCAGCGCGCAGGGATCGATTAGCTTTAATGTGGCTACATGCGGCGTCGCAGTTGATAAGCAGGTTTCGTGCGATGGCGGCGTGACCTTCCATGATGTTAGCGGCGTCGACGATACGGACCCCGGCAGCTTGACGTTAGGATGCATGGGGTTCAACGCGTTTGGCGCGAACCCGGCCAGCCAGATCGAGGTCAGATACCAGGCCAAGAACACCGGCAACACGGACGCCACCTGTTTGACTTCGAATTCCCAAGGGCTTTCCGATTCCAACACCGTGCTTATTCCGAGTGCCACGAGCGTGAGCATACCAACCTCGGACTCGACGTACATGACGATCGATACGGTTGGTCCCACAGCTTGCAGCACTGGGCTGGCAGCGTTGGAACCTGATACGGCGACTTTGTCTTGTGAGTGCGCGACAGGAAACACCGCCGAGCCGACGATTCTTGCTTCTGCGATGGACTCGGCGACCTTCACATGCGCATCGCCTCAACTCAACGTAATGAAGACCTGCGGACCCGCGACCGCGAGCGGCAATTCGGCAGTAGTGGTCTCGTACGAGACAGGAACAGGAGCTGCGCCGCTTGATACCTGCACGCTCACCGACCAAGTGTTCTCAGGAGCGTGCGTGAGTGGCGCCCCAGCGCCCGGCGCAACGTTGGTCGATACCGTGACGAGCAATATGGCCGTCACCGTTGGGATGTCGCCGGCAACGACCGACTTGACTGCTAGCGGCCTGACCACGGCCAATTGCGGTGCCGGTGATGACTGCTGCAACCAGGCTTCGGTGACCTGCGACGTAACGGGCTCAGGCACACCAGAGAAGACCATCACTGCGGCCAACGTGGCTAATTGCGCGGTCCCTGAGCTCGATGTAAGCAAGACCTGCGGACCCGCGGTCGACGGCAGCTCAGCAGTGACGGTCACGGCCTCAGCACCGGGAGCGCCGCTTGATACCTGCACGCTCACCGACCAAGTGTTCTCAGGCGCGTGCGTGGCCCCAGGGGTCCCAGCACCTGGCGCGACGGTAGTCGATACGGTGACGACCAATATGCCCATCACCGTTGGGACGACCCCATCGACGACCGATTTGACTGCTAGCGGCCTGACCGGCACCACTTGCAACGGTGTTGACTGCTGCAACACGGCTTCGGTGACCTGCAACATTTCGGGCACAGGCACACCAGAGGCGACAATCACGACGGCCGCCGTGGCTCAAGATTGTCCGGTCCCTGAGCTCATGGTAAGCAAGAGCTGCGGAGCCCAAGATCCTACGACCGGCGACTCGCCAGTAACGGTCACGTACTCGACAGCAACAGGAGCTCCCGCGCTCAACACCTGCACGCTCACCGACCAAGTATTCTCAGGCGCGTGCGTCGGGGGTGCCCCAGCGGCTGGCGCAACCGTAGTCGATACCGTGACGACCGATATGAGCATCGCTGACGCGACCTCGACGGCGCAGACCATCAGCGGTCTGAATGCCATGGGCTTGAGCAACTTGCTTTGCGGCGGCGCTGATTGCTGCAACCAGGCTACTGTGAGCTGCGACGTGACGGGAACAAGCGGGACCATCTCGTCGTCGAACGTGGCTAATTGCCCGGCCCCCGCCCCGCCTGCGTGCATTGACACGACCCTGACCTGGGGCTACTGGAAGAACCACACCGGATCGGGTCACCCCAGACAGGATCCGGCCTACCAGAAGCTCAGCACAACCTGCCCTGCGGTTGGTGGTGTGGGAGCTGTGACGCTTGACGGCGATTGCGACAACTCCAGCGACATCTTCCAGCCCACTGTGATCACGTGCGCGGAGGCCTCTAATTGCGGAGCGCAGAGCGCCGATGCCTTGTTCTCAGGCGGCAACGGCGGCAAAGTGAATTGCTCCGGCAAATGCGTGACGCTGTTTGCGGCGCAGTTCCTGGCTGCGCAAATGACTCTAGTCGGTAATCCCGCTCTGGGCGGCGCAATCTACGTGAATCCGTCCGATCCGGCGTTCAATGGCCAATCGCTCGGAACGATTATCACGGAGCTTCAGGCAGCTTTCGACACGTATGTCGACACCGGAACAATCAGTTGTGGCGGACAATCAGGCAGTTTCACAGCTTGCCAGAATACGCTGGACGCCATCAACAGCAGCTCCGAGTCCACACACGTGCTGGATTGCGCAACGACCGAGTAACTCGCCAGCGCAGCTTCGGCTGCGCGCTGAAACGGCGCTAACGAAGGAAGGGCCCCGAAAGGGGCCCTTCCCCTATCCAGGGTGGAACGCATGAACGCAAGGCCTGAACCGAAGAGAAATGCCGTGCCCAGCAAAGTATTAGCTGTACTTGGCGCCGGCGTGCTGCCTTTCCTGCTCTCGGTCCCATGCCTTCGAGCGCAGTAGAGCGACGATATCCGCGCGCTCAAGCATCAAGTTGATACGCTCGAGAAGGGTCAGGCCGAGATGCAGAAGGGCATCGACGACATCCTGAAGACCCTCGAGCCGAAGCCTTTGAGGCGGCGCGAGGAGGCTGCGGAGTTCAAGCCCCAGGACATGAGCGGGGACAAGAGTAGGAAGGGGGTTAGTTCTCGGAGCTGAATTGTTCTTCTTTGGCTGCCATTTCTAGCAATCTGGTGCCCTCGACTGCTCGTTCCTTTGGTTTCGTGAGGATGCGACCGTGCCTGCGCGTGTAGTTCAGCCCCAACGCCCGCGGTCGCCTTAAGGACGGAAGCAGAATCTTGAATCGCGCGCGGAATAGCGCGCTGAATAATGACCCACACCCTTCGGTGGGTCAGGGCAGGCTCTTCGAACCGCTGCCTTACAGGGAGAGGGGAAGAACGGAGCCGGGATTCTTCGCCGCGGCGGCTCTGAATGACAATGAGAAATGATCGGATGGGGTTCAGGAAAAGATGAATGCGAATCTCTGACTGATCAGGCTGCGCTGGATAGGCTCACGGAGGCGCCATATTTTGGCGTCGATGAGAAAATGGCCCATGACCAGCCCGGTATAGGCGGCCATGCCTGCTCCCGATCTATTTAGGTGATCGAATGCCAAGAGCATCACAGCGAAGAGAAAAAGGAAGAGCGACAATACCGTGGTACCGTGCTTGCGGTTGCCGGAGAGGACAATCATAAAAATGAGGTACTGAGCGCCATGCGCGATTGCGTACGACCAATAACCCACGAGGTCATTGGTCGAAACCAGTGTTGGCAGAAAGAACGTCCATCCTAACACCGTGTAGATCAGGGTAGGAAGATCCGCGCGCAGCCGAGGCGTCGTTAGGAGCACCTTGAGAAGTAGCACCGTTGAAGCCAGGAACAGTGCAACGCTGAGGTCATAAGCTATAGCC